>DMNL01000015.1 GCA_003452735.1 Spirochaetaceae bacterium | reverse complement strand
AAGGTTCGTAGCAGTAATAAAGAAATCCACTTGACCAAGGCCTTGAATTTAGGCCATAGTCCGCTCTATGGAAGGAATTAACGCAAAACTCACTCAGGCCATCATGGCATGTCTTTTTGCAGCCCTGATTTCTGTTGGAGCATATGCTGCATTTCCAATCCCTGGAACTCCCGTGCCTATTGTGCTTCAGAATATGTTCATCATGCTAGCGGGATTCATTCTAGGACCGTGGTGGGGCCTTGTGTCGGTGATCTTCTATTTGATATTGGGGTCGGTAGGCTTGCCGGTATTCTCTGGAGGAACCGGAGGCCTTGCCAAATTTGCCGGACCTACGGGCGGTTACCTTATCGGCTACATACCTGCCGTCATCGTCTTTGGTCTTATATCAAAACTAGGCAAAGGCAAATGGATTTTCAATCTCCTGGCAGGAATTACCGGAATGATAATTGTCTATGCTGTGGGTATAGCCTGGCTGAAATCAGTGTTGGAGATTGGTTGGGGAAAAGCAATCGCTACTGGACTCATTCCTTTTCTCCTTGGCGATATTGTAAAGATCATTCTTGCGTCTGTCTTGACTCCACCAATTCTCAAGGCAATGAGCCATATAGATCAACAAACAAATGGCTGAGCTATTTCGGGCGCTATCTCTGAGTCACATCTTCCCAGATGGCGTAACCGGTATAGATTCGATATCGCTTTCAATCGAAGAAGGAGAATTCCTTCTTGTTGCAGGAAGAAACGGCGCAGGAAAATCGCTGCTTATGAGGCATTTTGTGGGTCTTTCTAAGCCATCGGCAGGAGAAATACTCTACCGAGGCATGCCCATCGCTTCGCAAATTCCGCTGATCCGAAGAGAGGTCGGCTATGTCTTTCAGGATACGGAAGCTCAGGTTTTTGGTTTGACAGTCGAGGAGGATCTAGCTTTTGGTCCCGCAAATCTATGTATTAAGGGCCTAAAGCTTGATGCTGCGATTAAAGAAGCGCTGGCAAAAGCCCATCTTGAAGGCATGGAGAATCGCAGCCCAGGGACTCTCTCCGGCGGAGAAAAACGCCGTCTGGCTATTGCAGGCGTTCTTGCCATGCGACCGCGCTGCATAATACTTGACGAGCCATTCGCAAACCTCGATTTTCCTTCTGTGCAGGAAATCATTGAACTCTTCAGTGCACTTAATGCAGAGGGAAAAACTTTGATAGTGCTTACCCATGAAATCGAAAAAGTATTCAGCCTTTCCTCGAGACTTCTTATTCTCGACCAGGGAAGAATAGTCTTCGATGGATTGCCGAAAAAAGCGACAAGAGAATTATTCCTGCAGAGTGGCTTAGTCTACCCTTATCGAGAGGGTTATCCATGGCTAATAGAATAGCGGTGGAAAGCGTAACCAATCCTTTTGCTTTCGAACCAGGAGAAAGCTCTCTCGTCATGTTTCATCCGCTTGCGAAGCTGGCTTTCTTGATTGCGGCAACAAGCTCGGCAATGCATGCCCCTCTAGGATTTTTGGTAGCTCTTTTTGCAACAGGAATTTTGCTGCTCTCAAAACTACCGAGAGCCACTGCGGGTCCTTTCTTTTCGGTAATTATCCTTATATTATTTGCCGCTCTCGTTAAAGGCATATTCCCAGGTGATGGCAGACTCTTCAACCTGGCCACATTGCCCGGATCTGCGGTCTATGGGTTAAGGCTGCTCTCTATATATGTATATTCTCGACTTTTCTATGCGACAACCCGAGTAAGCGAAATTGGAGATTGGATGACTGCTGGTCTGCGAAGCTTAAGAAAAATCGCCCTTAGAAAAGATGCCAAAGATAAAACATTACCAAAATTCGATCCAGAATCGCCGCCCTATCGCCCTGGATCCTTGGACATTTTCTTAGATCCTGGAATGTTCATCTCCTTGATACTCCTTTTCTTACCGCGTATTTTCAATATGTATCGTCGCGTCGCGGAAGCAGCCGAAGTGCGCGGCTTATCTATTTCAAAAAAGAACTTTCGCCGCGCTCTTCTTATGCTCGAGCAACTGATCTCGATGAGCCTCTTACAGTCGTGGAAGATATCGCTAGCAATGGAGTTACGCAGCTACTCACCATATAGGAGTATAAAGCTGTCGAAATTTAAAAAACTAGATTGGATTTTGGTAGGAATTTCGGCGATCTTGTTTTTATTTTGAGATTCTATTTTGAAAAATACCGGGTTTCCTGCCACGGTGCAATTGTAAAACTTTGAGCGATATTGTCTTTCCTTTCTGTTCTTAATTCCCAGAGCTCGATGGTTTGGAGTTTTCCCTCTACTAGCGCTGGACCAAGCCTTCGGAAAAGTAAAATTTCTCCTTCTGGCTGCGGAAGGCGTATTTCTGGAGTCAATTCATTATCTTGAGTTGCTAGGATAGAGCTAGAAGGAGAGCTTGACTTAGAGCCTTCAGCGAAAGCTGCGGCTACAGTTTCTCTCATTGTAAGTATTGTGGTTCCCAATACCTTGTTTGCGGTTTCGAGGCGACTAGCTATGTTGACCGAATCACCTACAGCCGTGTAAGCAAAACGGCAATTCGAGCCAAGGTTGCCTACTATTGCAGAGCCCGTGGCAATCCCTATTCTGGTTCTTGGGGCTACTCCAAAGCGGTTTTCAAGCTCAGGACCTATTTCTATCAGCTTTTCTTGAATGCGACAGGCTGCTAAACAGGCACGCAAGGCATGGTCTGCAATATCGAGAGGAGCGTTCCAGAATGCCACCACGGCATCACCGACATATTTATCGAGAGTTCCTCCCTGAGCCAATATTTGTTCGCTAATAATTCCCAAGTACTCATTCATAAACAGCGTTAGCCGTTCCGGGTCCAGCCTTTCGGATATTGCCGTAAAACCTGCCATATCCGAGAACAGCACTGTTATCACTTTCGATTCTCCACCGAGCCTAAGAGCATCAGGTTTTTCGATTAGCTCGGAGATCACTTCTGGAGAGAGATACTGAGCAAAGGCCTTGCGTAGATAAGCCCGCTGCCTACCCTCTGCTTGGTAACCAAGAACTACGGCAGCCACAAAGGCAAAAAGCCCAGCTGCAAGCGCGGGAATCGCGTTATAGAACACAAGATTTCGAAAAAGTACAAAGCTCATTCCGATTGGAATAATTATTGCTGCGACAATCCCCACTATTGTCCAAATTCTAGTTCGCATAATAGGAAAAAGAGCAGCGAAAACAAGAGCAAGCATAGCTATGGAAGCTTTAATCCAGATTGGAGAAAGCTCTATAAAAGATGAAGAGAGCGCATTGCTTATGAATGTAGCATGAACCTCCATGCCCGGTTGCACTGGACTTATCGGTGTCGCTTGTCTATCCATGAGTCCAGGGGCAGTTATACCTATCAAAACTATCTTGCCCTCGAAATTCATGTCCAAATCCAAGCCAGCAGAATTAGTGCCTGCCACATCTAGAGAGCTTGCTAGAACTTGTGCTGCGCTATACCGCTCGAAGCGAGAAGAATCCTCGAACTTGAGAAACACTGTAGGTTTGAAAGATTCGAGTGGCTCCAATGGCTCGAAAGATCCTATAGAAGAGACTTCTTTCTCCTTTGAAATCGAATTCGTCTTATCAAGCGTACTTATGACGGCCAATCCAAGAGAGGGCATCTTTCCAGCTTCTGTATCTATTGAAACCTGGTATTGTCTGCAGACACCGTCTGAATCGACGCAAGCGACCACATGGCCGCATAATGCATTGGATACAGCCAGCACAGGCTTTCTGTCTGTAAGAGTTGCCAAAACCACATTGCCTGCGGAGCTCATTGCTTCTGCACAGCGAGAATCATCTTCGGGGCCATATGTGGAAGGCTCTGTAAATAGAATATCATAGGCTTGGACATCGGCTTTACACAGAGAGGAAGCAATTATGCCGTATAGTTCTCGAGGCCAGGGCCAACCGAGACCGAGCTCCTTCTGAACCCAATCTAGGCTGGACTGGTCGATCATGACAAGCGCAATGGGTACTTTGTCTTTAGGATTATCAGATGATGAAAAAGATGGCAAATTTGACGAACCGGAAATCTTACGTAAAGTTTCAGAGGAAGTCTTGTCCTCCTTCTTCTTTTCTGCCTCGACCAACAGACGCATTTCCTGATCATAGAGCGCCATACCAGCCTTTTTTGAAACCCCTGTCCACTGGAATATAAATATCCCACAGACACCAGCTAACAGCGCATAAAAAAATCGCCTTGCTTTATTCAAAGTAGAAGTAGATCTAAAACCGCCATGGCTGGCTACATGCCTGCCTGCCTCTGTCATATATTTCATTCTAAGATATTTTGAGATTACCTAAAATAGCGGCCGAATGGCTTCGAAGCGCTCTCGCCTCAAGAGCTCTAGAGACACTGGGCTGATTAACCTCCCATCTCCGAGCTCGCACTCAGAATCGAGGGAACCTAGATCGGAATCTGATACTGGATAACCGTTGCCCTTTGATTGTCCTTCGATGCGCGAAAGCGAATCCAGCCGTTGTGCGCATTCTTTACGGTGCTCGAGCTCAGATTGTTGAGAATAGTACTGATCAAGACTTGCTATTCTCGATAGCCTATCGTCAGTTAAAGGATGCTGCATCGAATATTGTTGAAAATGTTCGTCCTTCGAATTTCCCAATGCCACTACAAAATCTCCAAGAGCCGAAGTTCTATAATTGGCTTCGTACAGCATGCGAATCGCTTCGGAATCTGCCTCGAATTCCATGACTTGCGAGTAGCCTTGCACCGATATTAGAGAGACAAAATCATGCACTGCCGCCAGAAAAAGCTCCATAGCCTCTTTATTATAATTCTGGACGCTCTCGGCGGAGAGCATTACATAGTATTTCACCAAATCTCCCATGCGATAGCTTGTAAGCGATAACAATCCATGTCCCAACGC
>DMNL01000128.1 GCA_003452735.1 Spirochaetaceae bacterium | reverse complement strand
TTCTCGTGACATAACCAACCGCTATCAAGAGAAAAATGGAAAAAATACGCGATAAGGCCATAATTGAGTGCTTTTTTATTCTATAGTGTTTTCAAGCCGACCGATACCTTCTATTTCGATGCATACGCTATCTCCCTTTTGCATGGGTCCTACTCCAGAAGGAGTGCCGGTCATGATCACATCTCCTGGATTTAGAGTCATAATCTGGGAGATATATTCTATTAAAGAAGGAACATCAAAAATCAGATTTGAGGTCGATGAGACTTGCTTAGGTTCATTATTGAGATAGGCCTTTAGTTTCAAAGAAGAAGGATCTAGGTCAGTTTCTATCCATGGGCCCAATGGCATAAAGGTATCGAAGGATTTGGCCACTGTCCATTGACCATCTTTGGGCTGCAGATCTCGTGCTGTCACATCGTTACCGCATGTATAACCAAGCACGTAATCAAGCGCATATTTGGCATCAATGTTTTTTGCTGTTTTGCCTATTACGACCACAAGCTCGGCTTCATAATCTACCTGTTTCGACAATCTTGGATAGTGTATGGGCTTCCCAGGGCCCAAAAGCGTTGTCGATGGTTTAATGAACAACACTGGAGAAGATGGAATTTTTAGCCCGAATTCTTCGGCATGATCCCTGTAATTGAGACCAACGCATACGGCTTTTGTCGGAACACAAGGAGCTTCCAGATATACGCTAGAAAATGGAACTTTTGCTTCTTCTCGGTCAAAATCAATTCGCTTTTTCTTGTCATGAATCCGAATCTGAGGAAGATCCTTCGAAAGGACGACCAGATCATCTTCTATGCGGCCGTAATATATGGCATCTTTATAAATGCATCTTATTATTCTCATTTTTGCTCCATAAAATCTCAAATTGGCATTACAACGAGTGCAAAGTGGGATTCACTATATCATAAGCAGTTATCGAATACAATTATTAATATTCTTTGGCTATCTTTGCTGCAAGGCGAGCATTGTTCAGCACCAGCGCGATGTTCGAGTCGAGGGAATCCCCTCCTGTCAAATCCGCAACTCTAGAAAGCAGATACGGAGTGACTTCAGCACCTTTCAGCCCTTTGTGCTCAGATTCTTCGATTGCTTTTTGGATTGCTCCCTCTATCGTCGTTTCGCTCATGGCATATTGAGAAGGAATAGGATTTGCGATGACAACTCCGCCTTTCAAGCCAGATTCCCATTTGGCACGAAGGATCATTGCTATCTCTCGAGGAGTATCGACTCTAAGCGAAAGTTCTACGCCAGAATGTTGCGTATAGAAAGCAGGAAGCTCCGATGTTCCGTAGCCGATCACCGGGACTCCTTTGGTTTCTAGATATTCCATGGTCTTGGGAATGTCCAGAATTGCCTTTGCGCCTGCGCAAACCACTGCTACATCGGTGCGCGCTAATTCTTCTAGGTCAGCAGATACATCCCAGGATTTTTCCGCTCCACGATGGACTCCACCTATACCGCCTGTGGCAAACACATGGATTGCTGCCATCTCGGCGATTATCATTGTTCCCGCTACTGTGGTTGCGCCATTTCCTCCAAATGCCATAAGTGCCGGAAAGTCCCTTCGGGACGCTTTGATGGGCTTGAGAGAACCATTCGCGAGTGAAACGAGCTCTTCGCGTGTCAAACCGACTTTCAGCCTTCCTTTTATTATCGCGATAGTGGCGGGGATCGCCCCTTCTTCTCGAACCGCATTTTCTACTTTTAGGGCAGTCTCCAGATTTTGCGGCCAGGGCATACCGTGTGTAATTATCGTCGATTCTAGAGCAACTACGGGTATCCCCGTAGTAATTGCATCAGCAACTTCTTCTGAAATATCAAGATACTTGTTCATTTATGATTCTCCGTTTGGATTGCATTAATAAGCTCACCTATCAGCTTGGATGTTTCAGGATAGCAGATTCTTGTCGTTTCGAACAGGTTGCGCTGATTTAGATGAGGATTAACCGGTCGATTCGAGGAGCTAGCATAGAGTGCGGAACTAAGTGCTAGTTTTGCTTTGTCTCTGGGAGAAATAGACCAGGAGCTATCTCCATACTTTTCTTTTAATCGTCTCTCAAGCAATGAAATCCAAACAAGAGCAGCACATGCTGCATCGCCGGCGCCTGAACGATTTATAACATGAGGGCAAAGCTTGAAAGAGTTCAACGGAATATGCTCGATAATCTCTCTGTCTATAAAACTAATGCCCTCAGTTCCTTTAGATATATACAGCTCTTTTGGCAGAAGAGACTTTTTCCTAAGAGATAAAGCTATCTCTTCTATAGAAGCATTTTCTTCAAGGCCAGCTATTCTGGCAGATTCACTAACATTGGGCTTTGCTATGTCGAATTTTCCAAAGCATGAGACAAATTTTTCCGACTTTTTTGTAGAAACAGGGTCGGCAATAAGCAAAGGCCTAGAAATTGCGTCTGGTTCTTGAGACTTTTGCTTTATAGAAGATATATGAGGCTTCTTTTCATCTTCTAAGACACCATAATTCTCGGCGATCCATTCGATACAATCCTTTGGAATATTCCCATCCACCACAATTGCTTCAGCGTAATCGAACAACGATTTTTGAGCTTTAAGCTGATTGACCTGCATCTTTTCGATAGCACGCATATCCGCAACGGCACCCATAAGGTTTCCATCCCTGTCTAGAATACAAAGATAGACAGATAAAGGCGCTTCCTTGATTCTGAGGCTATGAGCAAGACTAATCCCCAACTTCTCGGTACGAGAGACTAGCCCATCCCAGCTTGAAGAATCTCCAACCACAGTTATCAGCTCTACATCCAACCCAAGGCGCACGAGGTTCTCAGCTATATTCCGTCCGACACCTCCTAGGCTTCTATGAATTTGCCCGGGGTTTGAGTCTTCGGGCCGATAGTCAAAGCTGCAAAAAGCCTGAATATCCAAATTCAGACCTCCTACAACGACACAATATGGCTTTCTATGTCTATCTATTTTCAAGGTCTCTCGCCCTCCACCAAGATTTGCAAATATGCTATATTATCATCAGAAATCTTATTTAGCGAGGCATAAGGTGGATCAAATATTCGATAGGCTTGAGATGCTGGTTCGCGCATGGATGTCTTCTACGTTTGGTGAGGGTTTGGGGCGAACAAGGTTTCGAGACTCAGAGACATTCGAAGATCCGGATCTTGCCGACGCATGGGATGAGCTCGAATCATACCTGGATCCTTTTAAGGCAGACAAAAAGCACAAAGCCCGAACGAATTGGAGGTCTTATACTTACCGGTCTTACGATACGGGTGAGACTCTTGAAGAAGAAACCAAAAGAAAGGCTGTGGAAGAGGCTTACAGATTTCTAGGATTAGAACCCTATGCTCCTTTTGCGCAGGTAAAGGTTCGATATAAGAAGCTCTTAAAAGAGCATCATCCAGATCGGCATACTAAGTCCGCCACGGATAACGCGGAAGCAAATGAGATAAGTGCTAAGATTAACGCGGCCTACCAACTTATCGAAGCATGGGAAGAATCTCAAGCTAAGAGTTTCAGATAAGGATACAGAAGAATAAAATGGAAAACAAAGCCCCTTTGTATATCCTCGATGTCTATGCAATTATCTATCGTTCTTATTTTGCATTTATCCGAAAGCCTTTACGAAATTCCAAAGGGGAAAATGTATCGGCGTTGTTCGGGTTTTTCCGTTTTCTTTTTTCTCTATTCGAACAAAAAAAACCGGAGCTCTTTGCAGCCGCTCTAGATTCTATTGGACCTACATTTCGCCATACGCAGTTTGCCACTTATAAGGCAACTCGTCAGAAAACGCCAGAGGACCTAACAGCACAGATTCCAAAAATCGAAGCGATTCTTCAGGCATTGGAAGTTCCAGCGATTCGATCCGAAGGATATGAAGCCGACGATATAATAGCAACTTTAGCAAATCAATGTCGGAAAGAAGGTCGACCATGCTTTATTGTTTCTGGCGACAAGGATTTGTTGCAACTTGTAGGAGATAAGATATTCGCGCTTCGACCTTCGGAAAACTTCTCATTTCGGGAGCTAGATGCCCAAGGAGTTTTTAACGAATGGGGAGTAAGACCCGATCAAATCCGAGATTTCCTTGCACTTACAGGAGATGCCTCGGATAATGTGCCGGGGGTAAAGGGCATTGGAGAAAAAACAGCTCAGAAGCTAATTTCTAAATTCGGCTCACTAGAAGCTATATATAATAATTTGACTGCGATAGAGCCAGAATCTCTGCGCAAAAAGCTCGAAGAAGGAAGAGAGAGTGCATTTTTATCCAAAGAGCTTATATCTCTGTGCTATGATGTTCCTGCTTGCCCTAATGATGTCTCTCTATTGAAACCTTCTTTGAATATCGAAGCAGCGGCTCCTCTTTTTTTGAGAGAAGATATCAAGAGCCTTATTCCTGATGAATTGCGTAGGCAATTGCTTGAGAAATCCACAACTAGAAAAGAAGTTGCTTCAGCTGCGAGTTTCCAGGAAATTTCAGGGC
>DMNL01000125.1 GCA_003452735.1 Spirochaetaceae bacterium | reverse complement strand
ATTTCCGGCGTAAGATTCGCATCGGCGATTGTCTTTACTCGGGCTTCTGGCATGTAATATACGATGTTCGAAACATGGATTTTCCCAATTCGCCCAGCGCCGATGACGCCGACGGTGATTTTGTCTGTCATAAGCAAACCTCCTGTATATATTTAATGCTGTTGCGCACGATGCCGGCAAGCTCATTTTTCTCTAACGACTGGATTTCAGGTGAGAAAGGTTCGAAGGAATAAAAGCCTTTATAGCCAGCCAGCTCTAATTTATGGACCAGTTCTGCGCTTTTCATAATATCCTTGGGTCCGGGAAGCACGCGATGTGCATCCGTAAATGCCGATTTTTCGATGGAAGCTTCTACGCCGGATACATGCACTAGGCCGATTTTCTCTATGACTGAAGGATCACCAAAGAATTCTGGCTTGTCGGGGCCTAGGTAGCTATGGAATGTATCGATGAGAACACGATAGCACGAAGCGCCACTTTCGCCGATAGCTTTAAGCGCTACTTCTGCCGAAGATAGCGAAGAGATCTCGAAACCTAGCGGCTCGATATAGCCGAGTATCCCTGCTGTAGAAAACAAGGGCGCATAAGTATTCAGCGCCTCGATCGTATCGTGATATTTTTGTTCCGCTGTCCTTTGGTCATCCGGACGATTGTTTGGGCAAAGCACAAGTGCCGGGCATTCCAATTCCCGACAGAGCGTCAGCAGAGATTCGAGCTCGCCGAGCGCCTTCATTCTTGCACTTGGCAGATTGAATTGCTGAAGCGCATTGATCGTTATGATCTTAACGCCATTGGTACCAGCCGCCTTAGCCATTCGCAAAACTTTCGGCCCTTCTATTCCATCCGTAACCGAACTGTCCCGAATATCGTTCCTCAATTCGACAGCTTCCATGCCAAGACTTGCCGCCAAATCAAAGAACTCCGAAAGCCCTAGCGCTGGCGCAACAATGCGGTTCAGCGCAAATCTATTGGGATTGATCATATTGTTAGGCTCCTTTTGTAAAATCCTATTTTTGCCTTGCATTTTTCCTCATATCGAATACGACCGCACCTACGATTATGATACCTTTTATAACTTGTTGGAGATAAGGCGAAATTCCAAGTAACAACAATCCATTATTGAGGATTCCAAGGATCAATATACCTGCAATTATACCTGGAACTGTACCTATGCCCCCTGTATGGCTCGTTCCACCTATAGTGGCCGCGGCAATTGCATCGAGCTCATAATTATTGCCAAGTGTGGCGATGCCAGATGCGGCTCGCGCGGTAATAAGGATACCTGCTATTGAGGCACATATACCTGAAACCATATAGATACCGAGCAAATTTTTTTCGACTTTGATACCAGAAGTACGAGCTGCATTGACATTCCCGCCTATAGCATACACATGTTTTCCAAACTTGGTATAATTCAGGATTATATATGCTATTATGGCGACTATGACGAAAACAATGACCACATAAGGAATAGGTCCAAGGGATCCTTGACCGATAATCTTGAATTCTGGTCTGAGCATAGGAACAGGGTATGCATTCGTTAGAATAAGAGCGAAACCCCTTGCAATTATCATGGAGCCCAGGGTCGCTATAAAGGGAGGAATCGCCGTATAGGCAATAAGAGCACCATTTGTAAGACCCACCAAGGCACCTGCGGCTAAACCCGCAAGAACAGCAACAATAGGTGGAAGCAGAGGCAGATTGGGGAAGATTCTAGCGCTATAGCTTGGCTCTTGGACTAGACTTGCTGCTATAACTGAGGTAAGAGAGACAATCGAGCCAACAGAGAGATCGATACCTCTTGAGATGATCGCAAATGCCACACCTAGTGCGAGAATTCCCCTTCCGGATTCGGTGATAAGTACGTTGATCAGGTTTTGAACTGTCAAAAAAGCAGGCGATAAGAATGAAAGGGCAATAATCATGACGATGAGGACAATAAAAATAGCATATTTATTGATGAAATTGCTAACTTTATTCTGCTGTGCCATGAAAGCCTCCTTTAGGCAACTATAGCTGCGTTCGTTTTTGCTGCTGCATAGCGCATAATTATTTCTTGATTTGCATCTTTGCGATCCAGAATGGCTGTAATCTGTCCATGACTCATGACTAGGATTCTATCGCTCATACCCAAAATTTCGGGCATTTCCGAACTTACCATGATGATGGATTTGCCTTCGCATGCAAGCTTGGTAATTATCGTATGAATCTCGGCTTTTGCGCCTACATCTATACCACGAGTAGGCTCATCGAGAATCAGTATGTCAGGATTGGTGAGCAGCCAGCGCGCAACAAGGACTTTTTGTTGATTCCCTCCAGATAGATTCTGTATCAACGCTTCAAGAGATGGGGTTCGAATTTTGAGGCGCTCTTTATATTTTTCGCAGTCATTTTGCATTGTTTTTAGATCCAAAAAAATCTTGAGTTTTGAATAATTTTTGATGTTAGCTAAGATAATATTCATCTGAACCGATAAAACCGGTATTATCCCATTAAGCCTTCTATCTTCTGTCAAAAAGCCTATGCCCGTATTTATGGCATCTGACGGGGAGCGGATTTCCACTTTTTCCCCATCGATAAAAATTTCCCCGGAACTTTTCCGGCGCAGTCCAAACAAAGTCTCCATAAGTTCCGTTCGTCCAGCACCAACTAGCCCTGCAACGCCGAGAATCTCACCTTTTCTAACATCAAAAGATATATCGTGAAGGAGCCCAGGGACTTCGAGGTGACGTACGGAGAGTTTCACATCGCCTATTTGGCTCTGCATCTTTGGGAACATGTCGGTGAGATATCTGCCCACCATGGCTGTAATCAACGAATCTATCGTCATCTCGCTGATTGGTTTCGTCAGAATATGATTACCATCGCGCAAAACAGTTACTTCGTCTGCTATGTTAAAAATTTCTTCCATTTTATGAGTTATATAGATGACAGCAACTCCTCTGTCCTTGAGCTTTTGAATCATCGAAAAGAGATGTTCTACTTCATTGGGTGTCAAGGATGAGGTCGGTTCATCCATAATGACGATATCAGCATTGTAAGAAATTGCCTTAGCAATTTCTATCATCTGCATTTTTGCAACAGAGAGCTCTTTGACTTTGACTTTAGGTTCGATGTTGATCTCGAGATTTTCAAGGAGCTCTTTTGTTTTTTTGTACATCTCTTTATGATCGACAAATAGCGGGAGCTTGGAAAGCATCGGTTCTCTACCTAGCCATATGTTTTCCATGACACTCCGCTCTGCGACAGGATTCAATTCTTGATAAATCATCGCAATTCCAAGTTTAAGAGCTTCATTAGGATTTTGAATCTGCACTTTTTTGCCTTTTAGCCAGATTTCACCAGAATCAGGAGGATTTATCCCTACCAGGCATTTCATAAGTGTGGATTTTCCTGCACCGTTTTCGCCCATAAGAGCATGCACTACACCACGCTTAGCTCTAAAATCCACACCATTTAGGGCACGGACTCCTGGAAATGTCCGCACGATATCCTTCATTTCCAGAATATATTCTTCCATGTCAGCTCCAATCTTTTCTAAAAAGGAAAAGCTCTACCCCGAGAAGGGCAGAGCCTTCCCATCATTCTTTCAACACTTAATACTTGTCAACATTATCGATAGTAACTGGTTCGAATGGTACCCAACCAAATTTTTCGATTTTCTGGCCCTGAGCTGCCTTAAGCGCAAAATCAAGAGCGACTGCACCCTGAGCTTTTGCATTCTGGAATACAGTCATGGCCATTTCTCCTTTTTTCACAGCTTCTTTTGCAGGAGGAGTTGCATCGATGCCGACTACGGGGATTTTCTTAAGGTCCATTTTGAGTGCTTTCATAGCCTCGATTGCTCCGAGGGCCATTTCATCGTTGTTGCATATCACGACATCGAATTGCTTGCCAGTACCTAAAAGTTGCTGCATCTGGTTCATTGCCTTCCAGCGATCCCATTCTGCGGTGTCCTCGTAGACCTTGGTGAGCTTAAACCCAGCTTTTTCTAGAGTTTCTTTGACGCCGCGCGTGCGCTCGTTGGTGTTCTCTAGGCCAAGTTGACCCATAAAGAGGACATAGCGGATCTCTTTCTTGCCTTTAAAGAAATTAGCGAGGAATTCGCCCTGCATGCGGCCAGCATCATACTCTTGCGAGCCAACATATGCAGTCTTGACACCATCAATAACCGTATCACGAGGTCTGCGGTTGACGAAAATCGTGGGTATGCCCCTGGCTCTCTGGATGATGGTTTCGACAGTATCGGTGTTGATAAGGTTGACAATAATAGCATCGTATTTCTTAGTAGCAAAAACATCGACCTGAGCCATCTGCTGATTCACATCTTGCTTCGCATCCTGAGAATCCACGACCACATTTGGATATTTCTTTGCTGCTTCTAGAATAGCCTGTTCTAGCGATGAAATGAACTGATCTCGGTCGTAGAGAGTTACACCGATGTGGTAGGTCTTCTGAGCGAATACCGAACCTACGGCAAAGGTAATGACAAGGATGGTGAGCATCAATTTTTTCCCGATACTCATAATGCCTCCTGAAGAAAGAATTTATCTGTGGCAAGCAACGCTCGCCATTTTTTACATATAAACTACCTTTCCTTTCTTGAATGATTCTGTCATGGCCATGCCAATACGAGTCGCAGCTGTACCGTCGCGCGCTTTTATCTCTGGCTTACGCCCTTCTATGATACATTCGATAAATTCACGGGCTTCAGCTATAAAGCCTTCCTCGAAGCGCTCATAAAAATCGCGTATACAATCGCTGTGTACTCCCATGGAATCGAATACCTCGACTCGGTTTCTTCGTGGAGTCATACCTATTTTGAGAATACCTTTAGAACCGACTATTTCAGTATGAGTATCGTGCCCGTGAAAGGCGGTTCTACTTGCAGAAAGTATTGCCATAGCGCCATTTTCGAATGTTGCAAGACAGACTGTATTATCGGCATCTCCCAATTTGGCGAATTCTGGATGAACATAACTTGCGCCCTTTGCATAGATTTCTTTTATCTCTGAGCCAATGAACCAGCGAGCAAGATCGATATCGTGTACATTCATATCGAGAAAAATGCCACCGCCTGTCTTTACGAACTCCAGTTGGAATTCTGCATATTCGTCGAGATCGCATGTCTGAGAACGCACCAGGAAGGGAGTGCCAATTGCACCAGTCGCAACTAACTCCTTTGCATATCGATATGAAGGATCAAAACGTCTCACAAATCCGACTAGGAAAACTTGGTCCTGGTGGTTTTGTACTGCATGCTCTATTTCGGCGCATTCCTGAAGAGTTACACCCATAGGCTTTTCTACGAATACATGAAACCCATGCTCGAGAGCTGTTTTTGCTTGTGAAGCATGAAATACCGAGGAGCTAGCGATCCATACAGCATCGATATCGGCATGGGCGAGCATATCCTCAAAAGACAAAAAGAGCTGAGGAGTCTCTAATTCCTTTTTTGCCCATTCGAGCTCGGCTTCATTTAGCGAACATACTGCTTGCAGATTTGCTTTAGGTACAAGATTGGCAAGGTTAAATGCATGGCGTTTGCCAAGCCTACCCAAGCCAACAATACCTATCTTCACTTTTTCCATAAAAATATACCCAATCCCTCGGTCGCCAGATCGATAGAATGTTTAAATATGTCTAGAGGCCTGCCTTAATTAAGAATCCTATTATTGATTTGCCTCCAATCGGTGCAAACGTTTTCAGAAAACGTTTGCATACAGCAATGATATTATCAGTCCATTTTCCGAATCTGTCAAATGATTTTTATTAAGGTCGCGGGCACCCCGCGAGCACCACTACAGAAATCTAACGTTCGATAATGTGGACAATTTACTTTGAAGCTGACATCTATAAAACAATTACGGTAAATATAATATCTTGACATCTATTTTGCCTGGGTTTATATTAAGTTAAATAATTATTCAACTAAGCAATCGTTTAATTGAGTTTTTGGAGGTCCTACTATGACTGACGATCTATGCAGCCAATACAGCATAACCTGCGGACCAGAGGCCGATAAGCTTCGAAATTCGATCATGGATATCGCAGGAGTCTCGGAGATATTCAAGGCCCTGTCGGATGAGACACGGACTAGGATTCTCTATCTTATTTCGCAGCGCGAATTGTGTGTCTGCGATCTCGCTTTTCTCTTAGATATGACCTTACCGGCAGTCTCGCATCATCTTCGATTTCTGAGGGCAATGCGCCTTGTAAAAGCAAGAAAAGAAGGTAAAAACGTTTTTTATAGCCTTGATGACAATCATGTGCTCGCTCTCATCGAGCAGGCAAAAGAGCATTATATCGAACGCACTTAGAGTCAACTTTCATGAACCATAAACCTTACCCGAAAAATCGAGGATCTGAAAACCATCTGAAAGCCAAGAGAGGTTTCTATGATCGAACACCGAGATAATGAGCATCTATGCTTGATCTGCGAAGAAGATAGACAGAAAAAGATTAGCGAAAGGCAGGAGGCGCCTGATGAGGCAGAGGAGCCCATGGTATCCTATGCAATGCTCAAAGGGTTCAGTTCGGCGCTCGGAGAACCCGAGGTGCTCGATGCAAATCTCAAAGCGTCCAATTTGGCGCTTGGAGAACCCGAGGCTCCCAAAGAGTCTAGGGAGAATAAAACTTCAAATAAGACTCTTGCAAGGATTGTTCTAGCCGGAGTCCTTTTTCTCATAGGGTCGATTTTCAATACTG
The DNA here is from genome assembly GCA_003452735.1 of Spirochaetaceae bacterium. Taxonomy (GTDB): domain Bacteria; phylum Spirochaetota; class Spirochaetia; order Treponematales; family Rectinemataceae; genus Rectinema. Next base: position 2,124 of record DMNL01000125.1, on the reverse strand, counting down.
CGCTCCATACTACACCATTTTCGATAGCCGAATACATTGTGCTCGTCCCTGCCTATCTACTCGTCGGAGGCCCTGTTCTCTTGGCTGCTTTTCGAAACATACGCCATGGCAAAGTCTTCGATGAGATGTTTTTGATGAGCATTGCTACTATAGGCGCGATGATAATTCATCAGTTGCCAGAGGCCGTTGGAGTCATGCTTTTCTATGCGGTCGGAGAATATTTGCAAGACTTAGCTGTCGATCGTTCCAGAGGCTCGATTGTGGCTCTCATGGATCTTCGGCCTGATTCAGCAAGGATTTTCGAAAAGAACGAGGGATCCAAGGAAGCTGACGAGCTCAATAAAATCGACGGTCTAGAAGATAGCGGAACAGGCATTCGCAGACTTGTCTCTCCTGAGGAAGTCTCTGTTGGAGCGCTGATCGAGGTATTGCCAGGGGAGAGGATTCCTCTCGATGGCGAGGTGATGGAAGGATCTTCTACGGTAGACACTTCCTCTCTTACAGGCGAGTCCATACCAAGGAATGTGAGCCCAGGAGACAAGGTATTGGCCGGCTTTGTAAACGATGGAGGCAGACTCCTTGTACGTGTAGAGAAAGGGTTTGGCCAGACGGCTGCAGCTCGGATTCTCGAGTTGGTGGAGGAGGCTGAATCTAATAAGGCTCCCACCGAGAAATTCATAAGCCGTTTTGCTGCAGTCTACACGCCAGTTGTTGTAGGCATTGCCGCTATTATTGCCATTGTTCCTCCCATCGTCCTACCGAGCCCTTCTTTTGGGGCTTCTTTGTCTAATTGGGTCTATAGAGCTCTTGTTCTTCTTGTAATATCTTGCCCCTGCGCTCTTGTTGTTTCTATCCCGTTGGGCTATTTCGGGGGGATAGGCAGCGCCGCTCGCAAGAAGCTTCTTATAAAAGGGGCTAATCATATGGATACGCTTGCAAAGGTCGATACGATCGTTTTCGATAAAACAGGAACCCTGACGGAAGGACGCTTTTCAGTGCTCGAAGTCGTGCCCCGCAATGGCTTTTCGAGGGAGCAGCTTCTTTTATGGGCTTCAGCTGCGGAATCAAAATCCATGCATCCCATTGCTCGTTCTATTTGCGCGGCGCGTTCTATAGATGCCGGAGCGATTTCGAAAGAGCAAGAAGCCGAAGATATCCAAGAGATTAAAGGCTTTGGCGTGATTGCTAGGGTAGGTGGTCATGAAATCATCGTGGGCAATGATCGGTTTCTTCATAAAGAGGAGATTATCCATGAGGATTGCGATGTCGATGGCACGGTTGCGTATGTTATTGTCGATCGAAGCTATGCCGGCTACCTTGTTATTGCGGATGCAATCAAGCAGGGTGCGGTCGAAGCCATTGCATCTTTGAAACAATTAGGATTACGCAAGACAGTGATGCTCTCTGGCGATTCTGCATCGGTAGCCCAAAAAGTGGCGAAAAGGCTCGGTATCGATGAGTTCTACGCCGAGCTCCTGCCGGATCAAAAAGTTGCACAGCTCAATAAGCTCAAAGAAGACCCCAAAAAAGATGGGTCTATAGTCTTTGTGGGCGATGGAATGAATGATGCGCCAGTCCTAGTCCACGCCGATCTTGGTATTGCAATGGGTGGCCTCGGTTCCGATGCGGCCATCGAAGCTGCGGATGTTGTGGTAATGGATGACGACATCAGGAGGATTCCACTCGCCGTGCGCATAGCTAAATTCACTCGCAAGATTGTGCTTCAGAATATCCTTTTTGCTATTTCGGTAAAGGGAGCATTCATAATACTTGGGGGCATTGGTGTGGCCAATATGTGGGAAGCAGTGATCGCCGATGTCGGCGTGTCGCTCTTGGCTGTTATGAATTCACTGCGGACGAACGGATATAGATATTCGTGAATTTGAAATGTCCATAAGCCAATCGGCAAAGACCAAGGATTATTTGCTCTGGCCGACAACGATAGGTTTTGATGGTGTTCTCTTTGTATTTATTTTGACAGTGCTCTCTTTATACCTATTTTGATTTGTATTTATTTTGACAAAATTGACGCCAATAGCGGCGTAGCGACGAGAACGAGCACAATTCGCAGCACCTGAAATGCCGAGGAAATTGCCGTATCGGCGCCAGCCTCCACAGCGGTAA
>DMNL01000144.1 GCA_003452735.1 Spirochaetaceae bacterium | reverse complement strand
GATGAGCGATTATCTCTATCTTATCTTTTATGGATATTTCCAGAGGATATAATAAATTAGCTTTATGTGGCTGAGATGAAGCCTTATCTATCGCCGAGGCTAGCTCAGCACAGCCTTCTCCTCCAAGGGCCCAGCCCCTGCTTATAACTGCGTCGAAAGCGCCTGCTTTGAGAGCTGCTTCCTTGATAAGCGCATGTTCGGCTTCTGTATCGCTTGGGAATGCATTGATAGAGACAACCACCGGAAGTCCATATTTTCCAATGATCTCAATGTGAGCAACGAGATTTGTCAATCCTGCCTGCAAAAGCTCCAAGTTCTCTTGAGTATAAGCGCTGGAAAGCGGTTTGCCAGGCGTCACTTTCGGCCCACCACCATGCATCTTGAGTGCTCTCACCGTTGCCACAAGAACCACTGCATCTGGCATAAGACCCGAAGCTCTGCATTTAATATCCATCAGTTTTTCGAATCCCATGTCAGAACCGAATCCTGACTCTGTTACTACGAAATCCGCAATCTCGCTAGCAATTAGGTCTGCAGTTATGGAAGAATTGCCATGTGCAATATTGGCAAAAGGTCCTGTATGGACAAAGGCAAGCTGCTCTTCGAGCGTTTGGAGAGCATTGGGTTTTAATGCATCCTTCAAGAGAATCGTCATTGCTCCTGCTACCCCAATATCTTCGGTAGTCACCGCTTTACCTGACTTATCCAGAGCTACAACAATCTTTCCTATACGTTTGCGTAGATCTTCGAGGCTCGTAGCCAGGGCCAATACCGCCATTACCTCGCTTGCAACGGATATGTCGAAGCCTGTTTCGCGCAGCGGGCCATTCTCCAAGCCGCCCAAGCCTATGATTATGCTCCTCAGAGTTCTGTCGTTCATGTCGACTACACGTCGCCATAGAACCGAATATGGATCAATATTTAATTTTTTCAAGCCCAGCTTTTCGAAATATGTATCCGACCATCTGCTCTCATGGTATATGCGTGCATCGATAGCAGCGGCACATAGATTATGTGCTGCAGACACGGCATGTGTATCGCCTGTCAGATGCAGATTGAAATCTGTCATTGGAACAATCTGACTATATCCCCCTCCCGCTGCACCGCCCTTTATGCCAAAGGTTGGTCCCATAGAAGGTTGACGGATGGTCGCAATAGATTTCTTGCCAAGATATCCCAAGCCTTGAGCAAGGCCTATGGTCGTTGTTGTCTTTCCTTCACCAAGGGGCGTAGGTGTAATTGCAGTTACATCGATATACTTGCCTCGCCTCGGCTGTTTCTGGCTATCTGATAAGAATTCTAGCCGAATCTTTGCCTTGTCGGTTCCATAGTGCTCGAGATATTTTTCTCCTAGATTATAGCGTGACGCAATCTCGGATATCGGCTTTATATCTGCCGACTGAGCAATGTCTACATCTGGTGGAACTGGAGTCGTTCGAACAACAGACATGAAAAACCTCCTTTAAGATACATTAAAGAAAAGCTGCTTAAAATTTGGAACATAAATATTTTACTTTATAGGCTCGAAGAAGGCAACTGAGGCCGGCATAGTAATTCGATCCAAAATGCTGTCATTCTCAAATATATCAATTTCATAACCTGTCGCTTAGACGTGGATTGAACTTCTCCGAAAGAGAATCTCCAATTATGTTGAAAGAAAGCACTGTCAATGCAAGGCATAGTCCAGGATATATTGCCATCCAGGGAGCTTGTATCAGGTAATTGCGAGCATCCTTAAGCATGAGTCCCCAGCTTGCATCTGGAGGCTGAATTCCAACACCCAGAAACGAGAGAGAAGACTCGACAACAATTGCCTGAGCAAAAGTAAGGGAGCATTGCACGATGACTTTACTCATTATATTAGGAACAATGTGCTTAAATACTATTTTTACTGTCGGTGTTCCAAGAGCTCTGGCAGCCTCTATGTATCCTTCGGTCTTTATCGATAGAGTCTCAGCTCTAATAAGACGCGCAAATACGGGGCTACTTATGATACCTAATGCAAGCATAACTTGTACCAGCCCATATCCCATAAAGGATACAACTGTTATGGCCAAAAGGATCGTTGGAAAAGATAGCATGCTATCCATGAGAAGCATGATCGAACTATCCAGGGCATTATGACCCATGCCAGCAAGAAGTCCAAAAAAACCGCCCAGAAGAAGTGCTATAGACACAGTCACTAGGCCGACTACCAAGGCTGGCCGTGAACCATAGATTATTCTTGTCAGAATGTCTCTTCCAAGTTCATCGGTTCCGAGTATGTTGTGACTGTCTGGCGCATGAAAGCGCCGCTCGAGTTGCTGCTCCGTTGGACTATATGGCGCTATATGAGGAGCGGCAATCGCAGCTGCAAGAATCAGCAACAAATAAAGAGAGGAAAGTGAAAAGAGAAGCCTTCGAGAACTACTACGTACCATATTCTATCGCAGCTCTGTCCATCTAAAATCATAAGTATCCAGATTGTATGTCATGCGAAAATCGACAACATTCGACCTTGTACCTACATATCGATAAGGCGTTCCAAGATATACAAAAGGGACCTCTTTAGCCATGATCTCGAGTGCCTCCGTGTAGAGCCTTTTTCTGGTAACGAAATCAGCTATCTTAGCGGCTTCGTTGATCTTGGAAGCTGCACTTGCGTTGTTCCATTTTACATATCTACCAGCCCCATATCCCGCCAGGGTTCCATCAGGGTCTAGCTTGCCTGTATGCCCTATCACTGTAAAATCATAGTTGCCTTCACTATAGACTATCGAAAGCCAACTCGACCAATCTACAAGTCGAATTTTGACTTTCATACCTACCTTCTCGAGCATTTGCTGAATGAGTTCAGCAGCTTTTACGTGAAGCGGATAATTCTGCGGTACGGTTATAGTCAATTCCTTATTGCCAGCTCCCGCTTCCTTCAAAAGCTGCTTTGCTTTTTCTGGATTGTATGGATAGAGATAAGAAAAATCGGTATAATAAACGTTCCCCGTATCGAGAAATGTCGAACCAATTTTACCTCCTCCATAAGCAACATCTAGCACAAGCTGTTTATCGATTGCATAGTTCACGGCTTGACGCACACGCAGATCGTTGAGGGGTTCTCGAGAACAATTCATTGCCATAACCATTATAAGAGAAGTCAATTCTTTCTTTATGGTGACCTTGGGATTGGCTTGTAGCAAGGGTAAATCGTCAGGATCGATAAATTCGAGGGCATCGATGGACCCGATAGCAAGGCCCTGCACTTGCACGGCTCGTTCAGGAATAATCCGTAATTCGATCCGCTCAAGCTTAGGAACACCCTTGATCCAGTATCTATCGTTTCGAACCATAGTGATCTTCGAGTCGCGTATCCATTTCTCGAATCTAAAAGGACCTGTTCCTACAGGCTCGGCAGCAAAGTTATGCCCGCTTGCAATCAGTCCTGAAGGAAGGATCGCTGACCAGCCAGAAGCAAGCGTTGCAAGAAGAGGAGCATAAGGCTGAGAAAGCATAAGTATTACAGTGTAAGCATCCGGAGTTCTAATCTCTCTAATTGCTGAATAATCACTTCTTTTGGGAGAAGCCGTTTTCTCATCCATTATTCGATTCAGGGTAGCTGCCACATCTTTTGAACTAAAAGACTGTCCATTATGGAATATGACATCCCGCCTTAGGTTAAATGTCCAGGATAAGCCATCTGACGATACTGACCAGCTCTCCGCTAGCGCTGGTACGATCTTGCCCGATTGATCGGGTTCGACTAGCGTATCATAGATACTTTTGACAACTTGGAATGTCAAGGTTCCAGCAGTTTTTTGAGGATCTAGTGTATCAGGATTACCAGAAAGCCCAAAGACTAATGAATCAACACCCTGGGCAGACACAATGCTTGAGAGAGCAATCACAAAAACACCTAGGATAATTACGCTTCTTAGCATTCTTTTCATTTGATTCCCTCCTCATGGTCGGGTCTAAGTCCTAACGAGGCTGAAACATCGGATAGCGCATTTACTTCTGCTAATACGCACGGGCTCTCTATATTTCCTCCTCCTGGAATAGAGGATAGTAACATTCGAGTATAATCATCCTGCGGATATTTGAGAAGTTTCTCGGCTGGAGCCTGTTCGACAATTCTTCCCTTGTACATCACTGCAATTGTATCGCACATATATCCAACGAGGTTTATATCGTGCGAAATAAATAGATAGGTAAGGCCTAGTTCTTTTTTTAGATCGAGCAGTAAGTTTACCACTTGTGCCTGGATAGAGACATCGAGATTGGAGACTGGCTCATCGAGGATAAGAAATTCTGGATCCATAGTAAGAGCTCTGGCAATTACAATTCGCTGACGCTGTCCTGTCGAAAACTCATGAGGGAAGCGTGTTCCGAGGCTAGGGCTTATGCCGACAAGATCAAGAAGGCGATTTATCTTTTTTTCGCGCTTGATTCGTTCTATTCCAAGGTTAATCAATCCCTCAGAAAGACTATCGATAATTGTCATTCGAGGGTCTAGTGAGCTGTGCGGATCCTGGAATACAATCTGCATCCTCCTCCTAAAAGCCCTCAATTCTCGTGTTTTTAGGCTCCCCAGTATCACCCCATCGAAAATCACTTCTCCCGAGGTTGGCGGGTCTAAATACAAAATTGCCTTTGCTAGAGTAGTTTTTCCACAACCTGATTCGCCTACAAGACCGAAATTGCTACCTTTTTCAATATCGAGAGATACCTTGTCTACGGCCCTATACCCCTTCTTTATACCATCTAGGCCTCTACCGCGATGTATTTTGATAATATCATGACATTGAATCAAAGATTCCATGGCTCCCCCGCAAAATGACAAGCGCCTACATGTCCCTTTTCATGCTCTAAAAGCTCTGGACTTCTTTCGAAACACAAGCTTTTTGCAATAGGGCAGCGCGGTGCAAATACGCATCCTGGTGGTTCGTCCTCTGGTTCTAATACCTGCCCCGAGATGGTTGCTAGCCGTTTTCCTCGCTGAGTGGGACGGGGAATCGAATTAAGAAGGAGCCTTGTATAAGGATGAAGGGGATGCTTGAATAGCTTTTCTGTCACCGCGTTTTCTACGATTTTGCCCGCATATATTACAGAGATGTAATCAGCAATCTGCTCGATAACAGCTAGATCATGAGAGATGAGGAGTACACCCATCCCATGTGCATTATTGAGTGATTTTAGCAGTTCCAGTATCTGCTTTTGAAGCGTTACATCGAGAGAAGTAGTCGGTTCATCGGCAATTAAAATCTCAGGTTTGCAAGAAATTGCCATTGCGATCATGGCTCTCTGTTTCATTCCACTAGAAAGTTCATGGGGATAGGCTTTGAAAACTCTATCATCTTCTCCTAGACCGACTTGCCGAATTAGTTCATGAACTATCGCCTTTGCCTCTCGAGACCCTAGCCCCAAATGAAAGATCAATGTTTCTCTAATCTGCTCTCCAATTGTAAATGCAGGATTAAGAAACTTCGAAGGTTCTTGAAATACCATTCCAATTCTGCGACCTCGGTATGCTCTCAATTTTTCCTCGGAGAGCCTAAGAAGTTCATTGCCTTCGAAACGAATACTTCCTGATAGGATTTTCGAAGAAGGTTTTGGCAAAAGCCCCATAATAGACATAGCTGTCACGGTCTTTCCAGATCCCGATTCACCGACCAAACCGTGAATTTCATTCTTAAAAAGATCAATGTCGATACCACGGAGAGCAAAAGCTCTCTTTCTTTCTCTTGAAAAAACAACTCGCAAGTTTTCTACGGTTATGAGCGGCTCTGTAGTTTCCATTTATTCCAGCCTTATTTTCGGATTCACAATGGCGTACAACACATCAGCCGCAAAATTCACTAATGAGAAAACTATAGCAATAAATTGCACACCCCCCTGTACAAGCGGAAAATCTCTCTGATAAATGCCATATAAAAAAAGCCTTCCAAGCCCCGGTAGCGAAAATACCTGTTCGATAAGAATCGCTCCACCCAGCATGTATCCGAATTCTATACCAGCAATCGTGATAATCGGTAAAAGAGCATTTTTAAGTGCATGTTTGTAGCGAATTATATGTTCGGGAAGACCTTTTGCTCTTGCAGTTATTATGTATTCTTTCGAAAGCTCTTCCGTCATCGAGGCCCTGGTATGGCGCAAAATAATTGCTGCTCGCGCAAGCCCAAGCGAAATCGCAGGCAGAACCAATCCCGAAAAAGACTCTGCACCAAAGAGAGGAAAAATTGGAAACTTAATAGCAAAAAAAAGGAGCAACAGAATCCCGAGCCAAAAACTAGGTATTGCCATACCAAGCTGAGATATCACAAGCCCTATATAATGCCACGATGACCAGGGATGAACAGCAGACAACACTCCTATTGGTATTGCAATAAGAATGCCTATCAAGAGCCCTAAGACCGCAAGTGTCAATGTAAGAGGAAAGCGCTGAATAATCAAAGATAATACCGGCTCATCGGAAATCATCGATCGTCCAAAATCCAAATGAAGCGTGTTCCATAGAAACTCTCCGTATTGAACCCAGAGAGGCCTATCTGTACCCAATCTTGTTCTTATTGCTTGGATATCAGATTCACTAGATTCTATTCCTCCTATTATGAGCGCAGGATCTCCGGGAATAACTCGAACAACGAAAAAAATGATTGTCGATATTATAAACAATGTAAGAACGAGCCTGACAATTCGTTTTGCAATATATCTCGCCAATTTCATTTTTTGCTCCCTCGTAATGCTGCGGATCTACCGACATTTATCGCTAATTCGCATCTGAAACTTCGAGGTGCATTGACTCGGTGCGCGGCTTAATATTCTTCTTCCGTTGACCGTGTTTTCTTCTTTTAGGAGGAGGAGCGGGCAGCAAATCTTCTTCTTGAAGCACTTGTTCCATTGCTTCCTCCAAAGCCACTCGAGGTAAGCTGAGCGGCGATAGAAATACCCGAATATCCGAAAATACCTCATGCCTGAATGTGGCTGGTTCTTTCGGAAAGTCTCTGAGAGCAGCAAAATCCTTGATCCTCTGGCGGATGAACCAAGCCAGAAATGGAGATATGAGCCTTTTATCCGCCTGAATAATCTCAGCGGCGGTTACGCTGTTTAGAAGGCTACCTTCGGGCGCCTGGGCCACCAGATCGAGAGAAGCCAAGTCTCTTAAAAATGCATCCTTGAATGCTTTATCTCCATGTATTGAAGCATGAACCTCAGGCAATAGATATTGCAAAAGGCCATATCTATCCAATGCTTGGATGATTTCTACTGATTTTCCAGTAGCTATTATCTTATAGAACTCTTCTGCAAGCCTCGATGGGCTTACGGAATCAAGAAGCGGCGCATCACGCCGAATCGCCAATCTCAATGGCAATGTAATTACAAATTGATTGG
>DMNL01000006.1 GCA_003452735.1 Spirochaetaceae bacterium | reverse complement strand
TATGCGCCCTTTCGGAAGTATTTTGGAGTCCTCGGGAGATGCGCAATTTCGAAGATTTTAGTCAACGTTTAAGGCTACACGAACATAGACTAGATACACTAGATGTGTCTTATTATAAAGGAAGATTTTTTTAGAGATTGATCTTCTAGAATCAGTTTAGCTCTTAGACCAAAGAACCCCCCATCATTTTGCTTCCGATTTTTCCTTGCCTAAAATATGAGCTTTTCTTATTATTTATGTATCTTATCCTCCGAGGCATTAAAAATATGTCAGGATTTTTTACTATCCATAATTCTCGCTTTTTCAACAAGTATGCCGAGAGAATCCAGCGCTTTGAAGTTTCAATGCGATTCAAAGATTTCCAGGATTTCGAAGATGCACAATACTTCGAGTTCATTGAAGCCAACAAAGCACCGATAATTTCCTCTCTCACAATACTCTGAAAACAAGCCATCAGCTTTTCATAGGAGCACAAAATGCGGACTGTCCTTCGTTATCTAAAACCTTATTGGCTTGATATTGTATTTATCGTTGTACTCTTATTCATCCAGGCGAATGCCGATCTATCCTTGCCGGATTACCTATCAAGGATTGTAAATGTGGGTATTCAGCAGAATGGTATTGAGGCTAATTTACCTGCTGTAATGCAAAAGAGCACTTTTGAAGCCTTGGGGAGACTATTCCAGATGGAAGCAAAGCCCGAGGATTTTTTAGCTCTGCAAAAGGTATATGTCGAAGTTTTGCCTGATTCCCCCCAAGCTCAATCGCTATCGAAAAAATGGCCTCTTGCAAAAAAAGAACCAGTTATGATGCTTTCAAGCAAGAATAAGGCTGAACTCGATGTAGCTCGAGCAATTTTTCTCTCGGAATATCCAAAACTTGCGGCATTTTTACAGTTTAGTTCAATGGCAGCAGGCAAGGTATCGCCTTCGCCGCAGATGTCGAAGTCGGGTCTTTCTGGCCTTTCTTCAATGACCCCTCAAGAGCTTTCGGCACAGATCGAAGCCTTAGATCCTCTTATAAAATCTCAGATTGTAGTCCTTGGACTTCAAGGCGAATTCACAGCGCTTGGAGCTGACATCAATGCAATGCAGAGCTCCTATATTCTGCGAGTGGGCATTCAGATGTTACTAATAACGCTTATTGCTGTTGGTTCTGCTGTGCTTGTGGGTTTCTTGGGTTCGAGGTTATCTGCAGGCACTTCGCGAGATCTCAGGAACGCGGTGTTTTCAAAAGTCGAGGAATTTTCGCTTGCAGAATTCGATTCATTCTCTACGGCATCGCTTATAACGCGATCTACTAACGACATAAACCATATTCAGATGCTCATAATGATGAGTACACGTATGCTCTTCTATGCACCAATTATTGGGATAGGGGGTGTAATTCGAGCTTTAAGCAAGGCTTCTGGTATGTGGTGGATCATTGCGATGGCGGTTGGTGTCCTTCTTGGCATAGTTGGTCTTGTATTTGCGCTGGTGGTCCCTAAATTCCGAATAGTCCAAAAGCTTGTCGATAAGCTTAACCTAGTAGTGCGCGAAAATCTCTCAGGCATGATGGTCATCAGGGCCTTCAATATGCAAGATCATGAAGCAAAGCGCTTTGATAAGGCTAATCGGGACCTGACAAGTATGATGCTCTATGTCACTAGAGCTATGGTAGTGCTTATGCCTCTCATGACCATCATTATGAATGTGGTTTCAATATCCATTATTTGGGTGGGTTCCCATGAGGTAGCCGTAGGGAGCATTCGAGTAGGTGACATGATGGCTTTTATGCAGTACTCAATGCAGATTTTCTTTGCGTTCCTTATGATGTCGGCTATGTTTATCCTTTTCCCGAGAGCGAGTGTCTCTGCAGAACGAATTGCAGAGGTTCTAAACAAGGAAGTTAGTATTCGTGACCCAGAGAAACCCATTCATCTATCCAAGCCGGTCAGAGGAGAGATCGAATTCCATCATGTCGATTTCAAGTATCCGGGGGCGCAAGAGAATGTGCTGGAGGACATCAACTTTATTGCAAAACCTGGAACCATGACGGCTATTATCGGTACGACAGGATCTGGCAAATCTACTCTAGTCAGCCTAATTCCTCGCTTTTATGACGTAACAGGAGGTCAGATACTTCTAGATGGAATAGATATAAGGAATCTCCCCCTTGCAGAGCTTAGATCTCAGATAGGTTTCGTTCCTCAGAAGAGCATGCTTTTTTCTGGCGACATCGAAGAGAATATCCGGTATGGGAAAGAAGATGCATTGGAAAGCGAGATCATGAAGGCTCTCGAGGTTTCTCAGATCATGAATCTTGTGGAAGAAAGCCCGGAAGGGCTTAAGCGGCCAATCTCTCAAGGTGGTATGAATGTTTCTGGAGGGCAGCGTCAAAGGCTTGCAATAGCCCGTGCTCTGGTGAGAAAAGCTCCCATCTATATCTTCGACGATAGCTTCTCAGCTATCGACTATAAGACTGATCGAGCAATTCGTTCAGCATTAAAGAAATATGCGGCAGACAGCGTGATTTTTCTTGTTACGCAGCGTGTTGCGCCTATTCGTAATGCAGAGCAAATAATCGTTCTATATGAAGGCCAGATAGTTGGCATTGGTATACATGAACAGCTTATGAAGACCTGCGAGGTGTATAGAGACATTGCGCTTTCCCAGCTCAAGCAAGAGGAACTCGTATGAATAACAATGAAAGGCAAGAACAACTGAATAATTCATCCGCTTTCCACGAAACACAAATGCAGAGAAGACCAGGAGCAAAGCCAGTTCGACCTGGCCGCAGGGCGCTCATGGCTGGTGAAAAGTCGAGAGATTTCAAAGGCACAATGAAGAAGCTCATTGCTTATCTAGGTCCTTATCACTGGCCAATTCTTTGTGTGATGATCCTCGCAATAGTATCGACTATTCTTGCAATACTGGGTCCAAAGGTTCTTGGAAATGCTACAACAGCGCTCTTTGAGGGAGTCGTCAAGAAATTGACAAGGACTGGGGATATCGACTTTGCAAAAATCAAGACCATTCTTTTGACGGTATTGGCTCTATATGTTTCTTCCTCTATACTTCAATACTTACAGGGCTGGGTTCTATCTGGCATTGCGGTCAAGATTACCTATTCATTTCGCAAGGACATCTTAGCAAAAATAAATCGAATGCCTTTCAAGGCTTTTGACAACACTAATCATGGAGAAATTCTTTCACGAATCACGAACGATGTTGATGTAGTGAATCAGACACTTACTCAGACTATTTCCCAGATGATCCACTCGATCATGACCATCATTGGTGTTTTCGTGATGATGCTCACTATCAGCTGGCAGATGACTATAGTAGCATTGGTGACAATTCCTCTTTCGCTGATAGTTGTTCGAGTCATAGTAAAGCGCTCTCAAAAGTACTTCAGGATTCAGCAAGAATACCTTGGGCATGTGAATGGTCATATCGAAGAGATTTTCAGTTCCCATATAGTTGTCAAAGCCTATGGAGGAGAAGAAAGAGCTATACAGACTTTTAATGAGCTCAATTCAACTCTCT
>DMNL01000113.1 GCA_003452735.1 Spirochaetaceae bacterium | reverse complement strand
CATTATCTTTGATCATTCTCTTTGAGACTTGTGGCGAGAATAGCTGAAGCACCCAATAGCACCGCTACGATGATGAGCGATACAGTGAAAGTTCCAGTTACATTGTTTATAGCTTCCATCGCATAGACTAGTAGAACGGAGATTTGGCCTGCGAGCGTAACTAAGCCATTCGATGTGCCTTCTGGAGTTGGATGCGCAACTTCAGCCGCATATTGCATTCCCACAGGATTCACTGCAATTAGAAAGAAACCCAGCACAAAAGACGAAGCTGCAATCAGTACAAATCCTGGTGCGAGTGCCAGTCCAACAAGACCTGGAATCGCTCCTATAAGGCCTAATACAATGTAGGGTTTGCGTTTTGCAGCCTTGTCAGAAAAGTGCGGTATGACCATTGCGCCAATAATTCCTCCTACTAACATAATGGCTCCGAGAATTCCCGCTTGGTCCAAACCTATGCCTCGCGGACGAACAATACCTTCAACCCAGGTTGTAACACCATTGAAAATACCCATCCCAACGAACACGATTACGAGGAATCGCACAAATGATGGTGTTTTGAGCGCATGTTTTAATCCTTCAACCATGAAGGCACGCTCGCTGGATGCCGATTCGTCAGGCGGAAGCCGCACCTACAGTTAACACATAACCATATCGGTCGATCAGCCACGAAGCTGGAATCGAGAGAGGGATAAAGGCAATCATGAAGGACATCGCAAAAAAGCCAACTGCCATTTCCGATACCCCATAGTATAAGGCCGCGCTACTCGTGATGGGCGAATACGCAATCCACAGTACCTGTATAGTCATATTGACGAGCATTGTCGCCATAAGGATAACCCATCGATAGGGAAAAACTTTGTAATTCTGCTCCATGATCGATCTCTCCCTTGTACTCGAATACTTATATTATGAAGCAAAGCCAACAGCTCTGTAAGATACTGACAAGGCGATAAGAATCCTGTTCACGGATGAGGGATGAATTATGATAGGCAGATTCATTCAAGAAAGCGGATTCGCCTAATTAGAGAATATGGCATTAATTAGAGAGTAGCCCTCTAGCAGATGACGAGTTTTCATTCAAAGTAGCCTCACTCAAACTTCAGCAGGATAGCCTCATTTTACGGTCAACTAAAAATATGGTACTGCGCAATAAGCGGCGCAAAGAGGAAGTACGACGGCGAGGAAAGCCGGCAAAGCAAGAGCTAGAAGCGCACCTTGAGATGCTATGCCGACACATGCTGAGTAATCGGGCAAATCGGTACCCTGCAATATCCATGGCTTTTCGTGGAATTGCCGCCTAATCTCATTGATCATTGTGAATGCGTTTCTAGTCACAGCAAGCATAGTGAGTGCTGCGGCGCTGATCGCAAAACCTTTATTGATTGCTTTTGCAGTGTTTCCAACAGAGTCGAGGGAATCAGCAGCATCGACTACCTCTTCTTTCATTCCTGACATCTCTGCGATGCCTTTAGCATTATCGACAATTGGACCATAAGCATCGCTGGAAACCACAATTCCAGTAAGCGAAAGCATGCCAACAGCCGAAATCTCTATACCATAAAAGCCATGTAGCCCGAATGCCTCGCAACCGAAATAAGCGGCCATCATGGCCACTACAATGCCTACAATAGCTGGTATCATCGAAATAAGACCATAGCTAAAGCCTGTAATGATATTGAGCCCGGTCCCGGATGAAGAGACATTAGCTACATGCCGCACCGGCTTGTATTCATCGTTGGTGAAAAAATCTGTGGAAAATCCAATGACGATACCGATGAGAAGCCCTGAAATTGTTGCGATGAGAGCTCCCCAGTTTAGAACCATGCTTCCAGCAACGCTATTCGTTATAGCAAAAACAAGCACAGAAAGAACAATAAAAACAAAGCATGAAAACACCGAACCCGAATTCAGAGCCTTGCCAGGCTTGCCATTTGGACCTACATGGACTAGCTGAAGACCGATTAGCGAACTTATGATGCCTATAATGCACATTATGAGAGGTAATACGATATATTGGACTCCTATTGTCTGTGCAAAAGAAGCCCCAAGCGTCATCGATGCAACAGTTGCTGCTACATAGGAATCGAAAATATCGGCGCCCATTCCAGCCACATCGCCCACATTGTCTCCAACATTGTCCGCTATAACCGCAGGATTGCGTGGATCATCCTCCGGAATACCTATTTCAACCTTCCCCACAAGATCTGCAGCGATATCTGCTGTCTTGGTATAAATTCCGCCCCCTGCCTTGGCAAGAAGCGCTAGCGATGAAGCCCCAAAACCATAGGCAAGTGCTGTATACAATCCATGGAGCGCATGACCTGAACTGCCGGAAAAAACAAATCCAAGTACAATGCCAAAATAGAGCCATGCATCGGTATTCATATGAGTCTTCCTATCTATTGCTAATCAAGCAGAGAAGGTGGGCTTTCAGAGCTTTGCGATATTTTTCTGAGAATTCTCTAAAAGATATAGGGGTCACCCTTCATGTTCCGACAAGTCGTTGACAAGTTATTGCTGCGATAAACCTAGGTTAGCTCTATTTCGAGCCACCCCGGCGCTGTTTTTGCTATTTGCGCAGCTTATCTACATCATCTAATGCAAGTTTTAGCGCCGCGGCGCCCTCTTCGATATCTTTGTCTGTTAGTATCAGAGGTGGCAAGAGGCGCACGGTATCTTCACCAGCGGTTAGAACGAGAAGGTGGTGAGCCTGGGCTGCGCTGACGACCTCATGAGGATCGACTTTTACTCCCACGCCTATCATGAGCCCCATGCCGCGCACATCTTTTACTATTGGATGATGGAAGCTTTCTATGAGCGATCTGAGGCGGCGGCCCTTGCGGTCTACTTCGTCCAAAAAACCCGGTCTTTTAAGCTCCGATAGCACAACAAGAGCTGCGGAAGCCGCAAGTGGGCCGCCGCCGAAGGTTGTGCCATGATCGCCAGGCTGCAAAACTTCGGCCGCATTTCCTCGCGCAAGGAAAGCGCCAATCGGCACGCCGCCAGCAAGCCCTTTGGCAATCGCAACGGCATCGGGCTTTAGTCCCA
>DMNL01000154.1 GCA_003452735.1 Spirochaetaceae bacterium | reverse complement strand
GCTTATGCATGAAAAACTTCCTCCCAAATCTCTTAGAAAATACACAAGGTTCGTAACAGTATTCACCCGATTGCGCGAGAAGCGAGGAGCGGGAGTGCGATAAAATTTCCAATCATTCCGCCTAGGCTCGAAAAGAAAAAGACCAGCAGAATATGGGTGATTCGATTCTTGTAGAAGCCTTTCAAGCTCGTCACATCATCGGCCAGCGTCTCTGCGTCGCGCACGGTGGGCTTACGAAAAAAGGCTTCTATTATAGCTGCAAACAGTCCTATAGCAAGCAATGGATTCAGTGTCGCAAGCGGTGCTAATAAAAACGAGGCGAGAATTGTCACTGGATGCGCCATGCACAAGAGTGAGCCTAGCGCAGACAAAGAACCATTTAGGAGCACCCAGCGTTCTATCATGGCCAGACTCGCCTGGCTACCGGAACGAAAAAAACCTATGGCTATGAGAGCAACTATGAGAACCGGAATTAGCCATCCGGCCGATTTGGCAAACCAGCCTTTCTTAGGAAGGCTCTCGATATCGGAGACATCGGCTTCGATTTCGCCTCGGGACAGCTTTCCGAGCCAAGCTTCTATACCGTTCATGTGGCCAGCGCCCACTACAGCGACTACTTTTTGCTCTGTGGTCAGGAAAATCTTAGTGGCAAGATAGCGATCTCGCTCATCGATTAGTACTTCCTTGACCGATGGCATATAGTTGGCGAGCTCATTCATCATTTGCTCGAGTTCGCTGCTCTCTTTGAGCTTTTCAAGATCTTCTTCGCTCAACTTTTCGCGTGAAAAGGCCGATTCTATTAGGCTTGCTAGAAGTTTCGATTTGTTCCAGAGATTGGATTTTCCCCATGCTCGCTTGAGCGTTGTTTGAATTTCTCGATCTATAGCAGACCAGGGAATTCCCATTTCTTCGGCGGTTTGGATTGCTGCAAGCATCTCTTCGCCAGGTTTAGTTCCGAGATCCAGGCCTAAGCGTTTCTGAAAGCCCGCGAGTGCCAGATTTGCAAGCAATAGAAAGCCGTTTCCCTGTTTTAGCACTTTTATGATGTCGAGTTTTTCCCAATGGCTTTCCTGGCTGATCGACTGATAGCGACCCATATCGATCTCTACGCATACGCGCTGGGGCTGTTCCGCAATGATCGTCGCTTTGGCTTCCTCGATGCTCTCCTTCGATATATGGGCCGTACCTACGAGTATGATAGTTTTTTCACCTAGTTGAATAGTTCTGACAGTCTGCGACATAAGATGTCCTAATTTGTAAATTGGGGATATAAGCCTCGCTCGCTCCATCCGGCAAGCGCAAGCCCTTCACCTTTTTGTGTGATTATAGAGATTATGAGCAGATGCAGCAATTGGCGGTCGAAGGCAGATCCAAGTGGGCCTCGGATAGCGGCCTCGGTTTCTGAGAGTGCAGAGATGATCCGCCTGCAGTCTTCAGGCTTATAATGGTCAAGGCCACTACGAAGTTGTCTCTGAACAGTTTTGGAGCGAGCCTGTTCTCGGATGCATACATCTTCGAAGCGTTCACCATTGGCAACTGCTTCCCCTATGCGCGCAAGTCTGCGAAAACTCCAAACAAGAGCGGCTATTATCTGATTGGCATCGCCACGCCGTGAGTCCAAAACGCTATTGAGCACTTCGAGAGAAAGCGACAGATCTCCCTGTGCTATCTTTTCGAAAAGAGTAAAGGCATCTTCTGGCTTTGAGCGCAGAATCGCCGCCTCCACATCCGAAGCTCCAAGCATGCCTCCAGGCGGAAAACTTGCACTCAAGATAAGGCAAGCCGCTTTAAGAGAGTTGGTATCGTGCGGAACAAGCTCAAGGAAGGATTCAAGCGCGTCTTCGTCTATAGAGAGCCGAGATTGACTCAATTCTCGCCGTATCCATCCGGCTAATTCATTTTCGAAGAGCTCGAAGAAGGTCTTGCGGCACGATGGTGGGACGACTTTTTCTATTGCCTTGGGAACCGAATAGTTTTCTGTTTCGAGCAGCAAAACGGCTTGTTCTGCAGGAGAGCTGCAATATTTGACCATTGCATCTATATCCGTCTTCTGGCTAATTTGATCTGCATTTCGGAATTCCACAATAACCCAGGGGGAAAAGAGCGAATTATTTTGTAGAAGCGCGATGGCATCTGAGGGCGAACTATCGCCAGCATAAATTCTCTGAACCTCTGGTTCATCGCCTCCGAGTTGTCTTGCCTTAGCGATTATGTCAGCTATAAAAGCGTCTTTTAATCCAACTTCGGGGCCTGCGAGTATCCAGACAGGAGAAATGAGATAGTCTGCCATGGGATCAATAGCTCCTATATATACCGCGAAGTCTGCCAAGTATCCTCAGATCCTGGGTATAGATTGGAGCATAGCTTAAATTTTCTGCTTGTAGCTTGTAGCGGTTGCTTTCGATATAAAATCGCTTGAGCGTTACGTTTTCATCTAGAAGGGCTACAACGATATCGCCATTCTTTGCCGTCTCGCTTTGTTCGATTATGGCGATATCTCCCGAAAGAATTCCAGCACCAATCATGCTGTCGCCATTTACCCTAAGCGCAAAGTGAGGAATATGATTACTTACGAATTCGGCTGGAATAGAGATGGTTTTCTCGAAATTTTCGTCTGCGAAGATGGGCTTGCCGGCCGCGATTTCGCCCAAAAGCGGAATCTCCACTACAGCTGCATTGTCTTTAGGTGGAGAGATCAACTCGATTGCTCGAGAGCGTTTCTCAGCGGTTTTGATGTAACCTTTTTTCTCGAGAGCCTTTATGTGATCGTAAGCACCCTTGACCGAGATTGAGAAGGCACGCGCTGTTTCTCTTACCGTTGGTGGATAGTTATTTTTCTGAATGTGCTCCTGGATGAAGCTAAGGATTTGTCTCTGTCGATCAGTGAGATCTTTCAATGCAGACTCCTGTGCCTTTGTATAGTATACAGCACAGAATGCCAAAACACGCAAGCCCTTTATTTCTATAGGCCCTTTTTTACCCGAGCTCTTCGTTGAAGCCGGATTCGAAGAGTTCTGCTATGGCTTTTACCGCATCCTGCTCATCGGGGCCATCGGCTATTATCTTGATTTTGGTGCCGAAGCTCGCGGCTAGAGTAATTATTCCCATTATGGATTTAGCATTGATCCTGTTTCCTTCTTTTTCGAGATATATACGAGATGCAAATTTGATTGCAGTTTGGGCTATAAGCGCAGAAGGACGGGCATGGATACCGGCACGATTCTTAATTGTTGTCTCTAGCTCTACCATAAGGGCTCCAAGTAGAAGATTCAAGGCCAATGTCAGTCATGATACTTCGAATGCAGGCTTGCATTCAATAAGGTCAACAATACATGAGTAAAAAAATCTAATAATCGTCTCGGGAAAAATACATGGTGCGAGCGCTCTCACTTTCGAGCCACCGCAGGATATTCTGATTGAATTCTCTTGCGCTGTGATATCCCATTTTTTTTAGTCGCTCGTTCATCGCAGCCGTTTCTATTATGATAGCTAAATTGCGGCCAGGTTTTACAGGGATTTCAAGCTTCGGAACCTTTACGCCGAGTATTTCCATGGTTAATTCGTCTGTGCCGATTCGGTCGTAGACCTTCTTTGGATCCCAATCTTCGATTTGTATTACGAGTTGTATCTGTTTTTTGTCTCGAATGGCGCCTACTCCGAATAGATGTGTCACATTGATGATTCCGAGACCTCGTATCTCCATGTGATGGCCTATTACCTTGTTTGTCCCCTGGCCCATGAGCATGCTGCCATTAAGGCAATGTATCTCCACAACATCGTCGGCCACAAGCCTATGGCCTCTTTCGATCAATGCCAAAGCTGTCTCGCTCTTTCCTACGCCTGATTCGCCTATCAACAATATTCCTATGCCGAAAACTTCGACTAGCACGCCATGCATAATCATTTTTGGCGCGAAGATATCGTGAAGAATTCGAATGATCCGAATGGATAATTCCATCGAATTCAGTTCAGTCGTAAGTACAGGGCAGCCTACGGCTTCGGCGGCTGCGATAAAGAGATCGGTCGGTCTAATGTCGTTGGTAAAAATGCAACAAGGGATTTGGTATGAGAAAAGCTTTTCGTATATCTGAGCGGCAACTCCGTCTTCTTCGATTTTATGGAGATAAGCGCTCTCGCCTCGCCCGAATATTTGCAACCGCTCCCAAGCAAATGAATCGTAGAATCCCGCTAAAGCTAACCCCGGTCTATTCAGGTCGGGTACACTGATCTCTCTACTAAGTCCGGCTCGACCCGCTATGCATTGGAGCTTGAGATCGTTTTGCTCCTTTAGTTCGAGGCTAAGAAGATCGAGGACAGTAAAATTGACAGGTTCTTTTTCTTTCACAATATTATTCTACATCATCCTGCAAGAGTGGTAAATCTAATATAAAAACGGCGGTTCTCAGCCGGCTGCAATGGCAGTCTCGAAAGGCCTCATTCTTGAGCTGTTTTTTGGCCTCCGTCTGCATGAAGAACCGCCGCCGTGCAAGCTTCTCTCACTTATTCTTTTTCTGAATCTTTTCTTTTTCCTTTACGATTTTATGATCTAGCTTGTCGATAAGCACATCGATGCCCACATTTAGTTCTGGAGAGGTAACAATGATGTGCGCCTGTTTGCCCCATCGAAAGTTTGCGGTTACCTCCAAGCGGAACCGCCTAGCGTCTTTAGTAAAGACGAAGAGAAGATCGACGATCATGTCCTTTGCGTAATCGATCCGGCTTATTTTCGTGTTCAAATACTCTCTACTTTGCTCACTAAGATCGAAGTGCACAGAACGAACGTCGATATTCATAATGACCTCCTCAAGAATTGCTTACGCTATGGCTAGGCCATGCGCATAGGAATCATTAGCTCGGTCTATTTTCCGAGCTCGCCACGATATTTGGCCACCGTCCGGCGTGCGATTTTTATTCCTCGCCGGGCGAGGATTTCAGAAATGATACGATCGGAGATTTTTTCACCCCTCGTTTCGAGTTCCTGAATTATCTGAGAAATCTCGGCCTTTGCTGCCTCCTTGGAGATGTTTTCGCCCTTTTCTTGATTTATAGCATTGGTAAAAAAACGGCGCATTTCGAAAGTGCCCCAGTCGGTCTGCACATATTTGCCATTGGCGACGCGAGAAACTGTCGCTTCGTGAACTCCGATCTTTTCCGCAATTTCTTTTAATGTAAGGGGTTTGAGTGCCTTTGGCCCAGCCACGAAGAAATCTCTCTGGGCTTCGGCAATGGCATAGGCGGTTTTTAACAAAGTTTCATTGCGCTTTTTTATGCTATTGATAAAAAAGCGCGCATTTTCAACCTTTTCGCGGGCAAATCTCTCAGCCTCGCCTTTTGCTTGCTGAGAAGCAAGCTCGCTATATAGGCGATTGATTCCGAGCTTGGGAACGAAATCCTCATTTAATCGCACTTTGATTTCGCCATCCTCCAGCCACATCGCGATATCTGGCACAATATAACGGGGACGGACTTTGGAGAATGAGCGACCGGGGAATGGTTCCAAGGTTCGAATGAATTCAACTATACGATCGAGCTGACGATCATCTATACCTAGCGCTTTTTTAATCGGGCTTCGGTTGCGAAGTCTTAAGTCCTCGAAGTGATCCTTAATGACATCGATCGTCTTTGGAGGAGCAGAGGAGGACATCTCTGCTTGTACCATGAGGCTTTCACGGAAGTCTGAAGTGCAGGTACCTGGCGGATCGAGTCTTTGCAGGAGATATAGCAAGCGATTTAGAGTCTCAGGGTCGCAATCATTGCATAGTTCCGAAGGCGGCAGAATATGAAAACCATTTTCATCGATATTTTGGATGATCCGTTCTGCGATTTTTCGCTCTTGTTCATTGATAGGCAAGAGTCCAAGCTGGCCAAGTAGGTGTTCTTGGAGCGACTCTTCGGTTGCTATCGTTTGTTCTATTATGGCATTATTATCGATATCTTCGGTATTGAATCCGTATATATCGTCGGAGTACTCGGCTTCATTGAGGTTGTTCTCTTTTTCTGCAGTATTATCTATGCGCGATTCCATGAAATCGAGCGAGATCTCGCTTGAGTCGGTTAGTAGTTCGAGCGCTGGATTTTCCTCGAGCTCCTGATTTATCTGTTCGGCGAGTTCTTGCAGAGGGAGGGCGAGCAGATGTATTGCTTGTACCATTCTCGGGTTAAGTCTTAAGCGTTGCTGTTGTACAAGAACCGGTCTTTGGGATTGCAATGCGTACTCTCCTTCTACTATTAAATGTACGACACTTTCCTCGAATGTCAAGGATGAGCGGGTTTCACGCGCCTTGCTGAATTTTGACATCCAATGAAAAAATCTTACGAATGATTGCAGCATTTGTATTGACGATCATGATTTTTAATTAGTATTTTCTTTAGGAAAGACCACAATAAAATTTTCTATTAATAGGGTGAAGAATGTCTAAGCATAAGCATGAAGAAGAACAACAATCGGAAATGAGAAACCAGGAGAACTCTCAAGCTCAAAACCCGAAGAATTCGCCTTCGGCTCCAGAGTCCAAAATAGAACATGAAGCGGAGCCTAAACAGGTGGATCAGTCTGCCACAGATCTAGAATCTCAGCTTGCGGCAGCTAATGCAGAGATAGAGCGACTCAAGGCTCAACTCGAAGAGTTGAACGACAAGTATCTGCGCACGCTCGCCGAGCAAGTTAATTTTAGAAAACGGGTTGTAAAAGAAAAAGAAGAATTCCAACAATATGCTGTCTCTACGCTTTTGAATGATCTTATACCGGTGCTCGATGATTTCGATCGATCTCTGGATGCAGTTGCGCAGAATCATAAAGATGTAGAAAAAGTCATCGAAGGCATTCGCCTCATACAGAGAAGGCTTTATGATACTCTCTCCAAGAAATATGGCCTCAAGCAATATAAGGCCGAAGGGACTGCTTTTGATCCGCATTTGCACGAAGCGATGTTCTCCGAGAAAGGCGATGTGCATGAACCAAAAGTGACCCAAGAGTTCTTGCCCGGATATAAGTTGCATGATCGAGTTATTCGTACAGCTAAGGTTAAGGTTATGATGCCAGACAACCCTGCGGGAGCTCCATCTAAAACCACAGAGGCACGAGGAGAGACTCAAGATTCTGCATCATTTGAAGGTGCAGGGGAGAATAGCTCTTTAGGATAAGAGTTTGATTTGCTTTGTAGTAGATAGTTTTGTAACTTTTAGATTAGATAGACAAGAAAGAAGGAGAAAGAAATATGGGTAGAATTATCGGCATTGATTTGGGCACCACCAATTCCTGTGTCGCAGTGATGGAGGGAGGAGAGCCTATTGTAATTGCCAATTCTGAAGGACAAAGGACAACGCCTTCTGTTGTTGCCTTTACCGCAAAAGGCGAGAGGCTCGTAGGCCAACCCGCCAAGAACCAGATGATCACAAATGCAGAGAATACTGTATTTTCGATAAAGAGATTCATGGGTCGCCGCTATAGTGAGATCTTGAATGAGATCAAGCTTGTTCCATTCAAGGTAATAGATAATGGCAATGATGTGCGCATCGAGGCTGGTGGCAAGCTCTACAGCCCTCAGGAGATCAGCGCCTTCATTCTTCAGAAAATGAAAAAGACCGCGGAAGATTACCTGGGTGAGCCGGTTACGGAAGCTGTAATCACGGTTCCTGCCTACTTCAACGATTCACAGCGACAGGCCACCAAAGATGCAGGTCGAATAGCTGGTCTCGAAGTAAAGCGCATAATAAATGAACCCACGGCGGCAAGCCTTGCTTACGGCTTCAACAAGGATCAGAAAAAAGAAAAGACCATTGCGGTGTACGACCTAGGTGGCGGCACCTTCGATATTTCGATTCTGGAGCTTGGAGAAGGCGTATTCGAAGTCAAATCGACTAATGGCGACACTCACCTTGGCGGTGACGATTTCGACCGCCGAGTTATGAACTGGTTAGTAGAAGAATTCAAGAACGATACGGGCATCGATTTATCCAAAGATCGTATGGCTGTCCAGCGCTTGCGCGAGGCATCGGAAAAAGCCAAGATCGAGCTCTCCAATATGCAGCAAACCGAGATTAATCTGCCCTTTATAACCGCGGACGCGAACGGGCCAAAGCATTTACAGAAAAGCCTCACCAGGGCCAGGCTCGAACAGATGTGCATGGACCTTATAGAGCGAACCCGCGAGCCTTGCATTAAGGCACTTGCAGATGCAGGGCTTACGGCTTCACAGATAGACGAGATAATTCTCGTAGGTGGTATGACCCGTATGCCTCGCGTGCAGCAGATGGTTCGCGAGATATTCGGTAAGGAGCCTTCCAAGGGGGTCAATCCCGACGAAGCAGTTGCCATCGGCGCGGCGATCCAGGGAGGCATCTTGGGTGGAGACGTCAAGGATGTACTCCTCCTCGACGTTACGCCGCTTTCTCTTGGTATCGAGACACTGGGCGGAGTGTTTACGCGTCTCATTCCGCGAAATACGACGATCCCATGCCGCAAGAGCCAGATATTCTCTACAGCAGCGGATGGGCAGACAGCCGTATCCATTCATGTACTGCAGGGAGAGCGCGAGATGGCAGCGCAAAACCGCACGCTCGGGAGATTTGACCTTGTTGGAATTCCTCCAGCGCCTCGCGGCGTGCCACAGATCGAGGTGACCTTCGATATCGACGCAAACGGAATTGTACATGTTTCGGCAAAAGATCTCGGAACCGGCAAAGAGCAAAAGATCAGAATCGAGGCATCGAGCGGGCTCAATGAGGCTGAAATCGAAAAGATGGTCAAAGAAGCCGAAGCTCATGCCGAAGAAGATAGGCGTGAGCGGGAACGCATCGATGCGCGCAATGAGGCTGATTCGCTCATCTATAGCACTGAGAAATCCTTAAAGGAAGTTGGAGATAAAATAAGCGCGAGCGAAAAGACTGCGGTAGATAATGCCATAAAGGAGCTCAAGGATGTAATGGAAGGCAAGGATACTGAGCTCATCAAGCAGAAAACCGAAGCCCTAAAACAGGCATCCTATAGACTGTCAGAAGAATTGTACCGCAGCGCTTCGGCCCAAGGTGCCGCAAGCGAAGAAGCTGGCAGTGGCAGCGCTACAGGAGAGAGTGCTTCCGATAGTTCTGCCGGCTCTGGCGACCAGACGCGGAATGCCGACGATGTCGATTACAAAGTGGTCGACGACGACAAATAACATAGAGAGCATATCGAGGTGGCTGGATTACAGTTCAGCCACCTTTTCATCAAAGGATTTTCGAAGTGGCCAAGCGTGATTATTACGAAGTGCTCGGTGTCCCAAAAACCGCAACAAAAGACGAAATAAAAAAGGCCTATAGAAAACTTGCCATTCAGTTCCATCCGGACAAGAACCCGGGGAACAAGACAGCCGAGGAAAAATTCAAGGAAGCGACAGAAGCCTACGAAGTTCTGGGAGATGACCAGAAACGTCAGGCTTACGATCAGTTCGGCTTTGCTGGTGTCGAGGGAATGGCGGGAGCTCAACAGGACTATTCCAGCGTATTTCGCGACTTCGAGGACATTTTCAGCGGGTTTGGTGATTTTTCTTCGTTTTTTGGTTCGATTTTCGGCGAAGGAGCGCAGCGTCGTGGAGAAACACGTGCAAATCACGGTGCTAACTTAAGATACGATATAGAGCTTCCATTTGAAAAGGCGATTTTCGGCACTACGGTAGAAATTTCATACAACAAAGATGATATCTGCAAAACCTGCGGGGGGAGCGGTTCGCGCGACAATCTGGGCAGAAAAGTCTGTTCGACCTGCAAGGGAACTGGGCAGGTACGCAGAAGTTCTGGATTCTTTGCTATTTCCCAACCATGTCCGGTATGCCATGGAGAGGGGACCGTCATAGAGAACCCCTGTCAGGATTGCGCTGGAAGCGGGTTAGTCAAGAAAAAGCAGAAAATCAGAGTCACCATACCTCCCGGCGTCGAGGATGGCAAAAGAGTCACGGTTCCCGGTCAGGGGAACGCCGGTCCCAATGGGGGGCCTCCGGGAGATCTGCATGTCTTCATCCATGTGCGGCCTCACGAAATGTTCGAACGTCAGGGGAACGATCTATATTGCGCAGTATCGATAGATTTCGTAACTGCCGCGCTAGGCGGCGAAGTTGTGATAGACACATTGGAAGGGCGGAAGATATCCGTTCAGATACCGGCTGGCACCCAAAACGGGAAGCTGCTCCGTATAAAAGGCGAGGGTGTTCCTGTTTCGGGCGGCAAAC
Source organism: Spirochaetaceae bacterium (assembly GCA_003452735.1). Lineage (GTDB taxonomy): Bacteria > Spirochaetota > Spirochaetia > Treponematales > Rectinemataceae > Rectinema. The sequence continues at coordinate 7,262 of DMNL01000154.1, read as the reverse complement.
GCGGAGACCTTTACATCAAGGTTTTTGTCAAGGTTCCTTCTCGGCTTACCAAACGGGGTCGCGAGATCTTGGAAGAGCTCAAGAAAACAGAGGGCGAGACTTTACAGCCCGAGCTTGTCAAGTTAAAAGATATACCAAGGTGATAATATACCAAGATAATCGAAGAAGGCTGCCGGAGAAATCAGGCAGCCTTTTTCTTATGGGATAATCTCCACCACGCGATAGCCTGCTTCGGTCACGGCAGCGCGCAATGCCTGTTCGTCTAGCTGTTCGCCCTCCACGATAGCCTGGCGTTGGAGAAGGTCGACCTTGGCGCTCTTGACTCCAGGCACTGCTTCGAGCGCGGATTGCACATGCATTACACAGTGACCGCAGGTCATTCCTTCGATTTTAAGCAATTTTTTCATGATCTATCCTCCTTTTCTCTAGAGCTCTAGAGTTTGTCGATCTGGTCTCCATGCCGCTCTTATAACCCTTGAGCCGAAGCGCATTGGTCACAACAGAAACAGAGCTCAAGGACATGGCAGCAGCCGCAAAAATTGGCGAAAGCAAAGGCCCACCAAAAGCATATAGCATGCCAGCCGCTATAGGTATACCGAGTATATTATACCCGAATGCCCAGAATAGATTCTGTTTTATGTTCTTGATTACTTCTCTCGAAAGATGAATCGCACTGACAACATCACCGATGTTGTTGTGCATTAGGATGATATCTGCGCTCTCCATCGCGATATCCGTACCAGCCGCTATTGCAATGCCAACATCGGCCTGCGCAAGAGCCGGCGCATCGTTTATGCCGTCGCCAACCATTGCGATTTTTCTGCCAGAAGCCTGAATGCCTTTGACAATAGAGGCCTTCTCTGCAGGAAGGACCTCCGAATAGACTTCGGAGATTCCGACGCTATGGGCGATGGCATCCGCCGTGCTACGGTTGTCGCCGGTTACCAACGCGACATCGATACCCATTTTTCTCAGGGTATCCACAACAGCCCGCGATTCCGGTCTAGGCTGATCTGCAACCGCAATAAGGCCAATGGGCGCCCTATTATCAAAGACGAACATAACTGTTTTGCCCTCTGCCGCAAGACGGGTCGATTCGCTCAATAGATCAGGCGCCTTCGCAGATAGCAAAATGCCAAGCGATTGGGCAAGAGCTTCATTGCCAACCGCAATGTCTGGAGATTCCGCGACGATTCCTTTGCCAGCTATAGTCTCGACATGATCCGGCAAAGAAAGATAAAGACCTTTATCGCGAGCAGCCTCCACAATGGCATTTGCCAGAGGATGTCCAGAGGAGAGTTCAGCGGAAGCGGCAAGCTCTAACACCTTGTCTTCGGATATCCCCTCTGCCGCCACGACATCGGTGAGCTCTGGCTTACCGACAGTTATTGTGCCCGTCTTATCGAACAGCACAGTGTTCACTTTGTGAACAATCTCGAGAGCTTCGCCCGATTTGATGAGTATGCCCAACTCTGCTGCCTTACCAGTTCCTACCATGACTGCCGTGGGCGTAGCTAACCCAAGCGCACAAGGGCAAGCTATAGTGAGGACCGATACAAAGACCGTCAATGCAAATGTCACGCTCTGTCCGGCAAGGAGCCATCCAAGGGCGGCAAGCAGTGCAATCCCCATCACAGTTGGCACGAATATTGACGATATCTGATCCGCGAGTCTTGCGATGGGCGCTTTGCTGCTCTGAGCCTCTTCCACAAGACGTATGATTTTAGCTAGTACTGTATCTTCGCCTACTTTTTCCGCAACGATGACAAGAGATCCATTGAGATTCATGGTTCCGCCAAATACCTCGAAGCCTTCGGCTTTTTCGACGGGAATGCTTTCCCCGGTGAGCATGGATTCATCTACATTGGAAAGTCCGCTTTTTACTCTTCCATCTACGGGTATGCGCTCTCCAGGGCGAACCAGGAGAAGATCGTTTGGCTTCACCTCATCGATGGAGACTTTGCGCTCGATCTCTCCGTCTAGAATAGTTGCGGTACTCGGGCGCAGCTTCATGAGTTTGCGGACGGCCTCGGAGGTTTTTCGCTTGGATTGAGATTCGAAATTTTTGCCCAGCATGACTAGAGTGATGATGGTCGCAGCGGACTCGAAATAGAGCTGCATACTGGCTTCGTGATCTCCACCCAGAATACGCCAGGTCGAATATAGGCTATATAGAATCGCCGAACTTGTGCCTATCGCAATTAGGCTGTCCATATTAGGTGAAAGATTTATGAGAGACTTGAATCCATGGACGTAGAAGGACTTGCCGGCTATGAGAACTGGAACGAGCAAGGCAAGCTGCACCAGAGCAAAGGCCAATGGAGAGCTCTTATGGTCGATAAAAGCTGGCAAAGGAAGACCAAGCATAGACCCCATAGCTATATATAGAATAACTACGGAAAATGACGCAGAAATAGCAAAACGCTTCCACCCATAGGCCTCATAGGAAGAAAGGGATGCGCTCGAAGGCTTTTCTAACAGCTTGGCTTCGTAGCCAGCTTTTTTAACAGCTGCTTCTATTTGAGAGACATCGACCAGGGCAGGATCGAAGCTCACCTCCATTCTCTCAGTGGCGAGGTTGACCGAAACACTGGCGACTCCTTCGAGCTTTTGAACAGTGCGTTCATTTGCGGCAACGCAAGCGGCACAGGTCATCCCTTTAATTGCAAAAGTCTTGCGAATAAGCATTAATGGCTCCATTTAATCTATCAAAATAAATATATAGTAATTTTAGCAAGATTCCTAATTCGCTATCTAGAGCAAAACTCTCAAATCCCCAAATAAACAAGATAAAATCTCTAATGCGTTGTCTAATGACTAAAAAAGCACTGTAAGAAATCTAAACATTCATTTTAGGCTGTCTGTGAGCAAGTTTTCGGTCTCATGTATATCAAAGTTTCAAGATACCGATGAGAAATCGAATCTAACCGTAGTCCCTTTGTCAAATTCACTTACTATTTCGAGTTTTCCACCATGGCGCTCAATTATTTTTTTTGTTATGGCAAAGCCAACATTCAGCTGGCCTGCAGATTGCCCGTTCTTGGTGTTAGAGAATGGCCTTAATAGAGAATCGATCTCTTCGGGCGATATTCCAATGCCGTTATCCTGAACAAAGATGCAGGATTCTCCGCATTTGCCTATTTCTATCGTAGCGGTCAAGCTCTCTGGGCAATTCTGGATAGCATTTTCAAGAACATTGCGTAGCGCAATTTTCAATAGATTGCCATCTCCGCGTACCTTTAGTCCAGGCATAATGGTTATCTGATAGCGCCTCTGAGGATTGCGTTTGATGATCTCCGAAGTAATCTCTTGAGAAGCAATGCTGAAATCGAATTCTTCGTCGGCAAGCTGCATTGTGTCTATCGAAAGAAGAATCGAAAGGTCGTTCGTGAGTCTAGCCATGCTTTCGGTAGCTTTTCGAATATTTGTTATATAGTCTAGAGTTTCGCTATCTAGCTTATCCTGTGCCATGGTTTCCAGCGATTTGCTCAAGGACTCAATGGTGCGAAGTGGCGCAATCAAGTTAAAAGAAATTGCCGAAGCAATTGTACGCAATTCCTCACTGGTATCAGAAATGCGCTTTGTCTGCTCTTCCACTTTTTGAGCGAGCTCAAGGTTGAGAGTCTTGACCTGTTCGAGCATCGATTCGAGTTCGGTCACATCGCGCATTACATAGGCGAAAAGTGCTGGTTGGTCTGGCAGTACTATCTGGATTGCCGTTGCATAAAACCTCAGAGTCTTTCCTAGCGGATCTACAATCTCGATCGTCTGAACCTCGGACGGAACAATACCAGAATCTATCTGTGGTAACCGCAAACCCTTTGGGAGAGAATTTCCCAGTCTCTCCTTGAAAGAGCGATTTGCCAGTTGAATCTCGAGATTCTCATCTATTACTACAACTGGCGAATCGAGACGCTCAAGTATGGCGCTCAGTAGTGCTTCATTGCGTTCGGTACGCTTGAGCAGTTCGAATTTAGACTGAAAAGTGGCAAGCGCGCGCGTGGAAAGAATCACATATGATCCCGCCAATAGCGCTATTATAGCAACGAAGATGAAAATAATAAAAACGACAATCGTTGGGATCAATGAAGCAAAAGCTTCTCCATAGTCAAGCTTCGAAAGAATTATCCAGTTTAAATTTGGGACTTGTTCGGCATAGGCTAGGACACGCTTACCACGGTAATCCTTGCCCATTATAACACCAGTCTTTCCAAGACCAGCTTGTGCCTCCACAGAATTCTCTGCCGCAATGGAAATCTGAAGGGAAAAGGCCGTAAATGGGACCAGTTTTAGAGGATTGATAACCTGTATCATATTGCTGTTGCGCTCGAGGAGCAGAATTTCGCCTGTTTCTTCAGTGCCTGGCCATGTAGCGAGGAGAGGAAAGAAATAATCTTCGGCAAAAAACGTATGAACAATATAACTAAAAGGCTCTTCTTCGCCTTCCCAGATGAGAGGAATCACAAGATGGAAACCCACTTTTGCATAGGGAGGAGTAAGGTACATTCTGGTAAAGAATGTAGTTTTTGGTCTTTTTTCGGATATCTCGCGAACAACTTCGGAATTATTGGAAGTCGATAAGCCAGTAAGTGTATAGAGAACATCGAGGTTTGAAGTTAGCACTGCAGTGTCGGCATAATTGTAAGAGCTAAGCGATGGCCTTAAGTATTCATCGAGGCGCTCGAGATTCTCTTTCGAAGGATCCGTAATCGCTTCAGAGACAAGATTTAAAAAAGCCAGTGAATTAGGTAATTCTTCCGCCTTTGTAATATGCGCCGTGTACCATAATTCGATCTGGCTTATTTTCGATTTGCCGATGAGTTCGATGTAGAGTTTCTTGTCGTGCAGGATATTCTGCCATTGGTAATAAGCGCCTATCACAAGCGAACCGAGCAGAATCAAAAAGAAAATGACAAACCAGAAACGCTCGATAGGACGCAATTCTCTAAGGTGAGCAAGAATACTATGTCTTTTGGCATTAGATCGAACCATGCCCTAAACTCCTTCTCGCACAATCTTGCTCATATCCCTCGCAATAGAAGTGATATCTAATACTAATACAGAGTGCTTTTATTTCCAAGGGAATTGAAACTTTACAGTGTTATAATAACTATTTTGTTTAACAATGATGATTTTCGTTCACTTCTACATCGAATGAGAATTCGAGCGCTAACTGGCCAAGCTCGGTACACAAGCTTGGCCTAAATAAGCACTTACACCTAATGATACAAATCAAGGCCGCACAAGTAAAGGGGATTTTATTTCAATTTGGCTAGGATCATCTGAGCAAGAACTTGTGCTGTAAAACCAAGATGTTCCGCGACTTTGTCCCCTGGGCCCGATTCGCCGAATCGCTCTATGGAAAGAATCTGATCTGCGGGAGCAATGCGCTCCCAGCCTTGTGCTACCCCAGCTTCGGCTACAAAGACCAGAGATCCGGGAGAAAGGATGGCTTCTCGAACTAGAGGACAGGCTGCATAGAAAGCTCTTCTATCGGGGACGGAAACAATTCGAATTGCGGTTTCTTGTCGCTTACTTTTCACAATCTCGGCTGCTGAGATTGCAAGGGAGACTTCCGACCCAGAACCGACAAGCGTCACCTCGGGAGCGCGATCGCTGTCTTTAACCACATAGGCTCCGAGATCGATCTTGGAAGGCCAATCGCTTTCATATTTCTCCAGGACAGGCAGATTCTGTCGCGAAAGCACAAGCACGGTGGGCCCATCCAAGCGCTCCATTGCCACTCTCCATGCTACGGCTGTTTCTTCGGCATCTACGGGCCGTAGGACTCTAAGGTTCGGAATTGCCCTTAGTGCCGCGAGAGCTTCGATCGGTTGATGCGTTGGTCCATCTTCGCCCACATAGATCGAATCGTGGGTGAGCACATAGATTACGGGCAATCCCATCAATGCGGAAAGCCGCAGAGCTGGACGCAGATAATCCGAGAATACGAGGAATGTTGCTATAAAGGGGCGCAAGCCACCATATAGCGCAATTCCATTGGCTATTGCCGCCATAGCATGCTCGCGCACTCCAAAGTAGATATATCGCCCATTCGGATTGGACTTCGAAAAGACGAGAGGAGTGCCATCTGCATTTTGCGGCAGCTGACTTACATTGGGGCTAGTCAAATCAGCCGATCCGCCAATGAAGTTTGGCCAAGCCTCCGAAATTGCCGCAAGACACTTACCAGAAGCATTCCGTGTGGCAACCTTTTCGCCGACGACAAAAGAAGGTAAATCGAGTTTGTTCATTTCCTTGCCGCTGAGCCAAATTGCGAGTTCTTGGGCCAGGGAAGGATTAGCCTTTTTCCATGTTTCGAAGCGAAGCTGCCAAGCAGCATAGTCTTTTTCTAGTTCTCTTCGATGCTCTTCGAAGTAAGAATAGGCCTCCGGAGCGATCCAAAATGGCTTGTCGATAGGAATACCAAGGGCTTCCTTGGCCTTGAGGGCTTCTTCCTCGCCCAGCGGGGAACCGTGGGCACTACTCGTACCTTGCTTTGTCGGAGCTCCCTTACCGATAACGCTGTCCAAGACGATGAGAGAAGGCCTATCTTTTTCCGCCTTGGCTCTGGCGGTGAGAGAGGCGATATCCTCGAAACTATACATGGAGCCTCGAAGCACCTGCCAGCCATAGGCCTCGAAACGCTTTGCGACATCCTCCGAGAAAGTGATATCCGTAGGACCATCGATACTGATATGGTTTGAATCATAGTAGACGATAAGATTTCCAAGGCCCAAGTGGCCAGCCAGCGAGCAGGCTTCGCTAGCAACCCCCTCCATCATGCATCCATCGCCAGCCAGAACAAACACAAAGTGATCGAAAATCTCCTGACCTGGCTTGTTGAAATGCGCCGACATCTTGCGCTCTGCGATAGCCATGCCGACCGCAGTAGCAATTCCCTGCCCCAGCGGGCCCGTAGTCGTTTCTACTCCTGGCGTTCGCCCATACTCTGGATGCCCCGGACACTTCGAGCCAACCTGACGAAAAGCCTTGATATCATCGAGAGATAGATCGAATCCAGCCATGTGAAGAAGAGAATATAGAAACATCGAGCCATGGCCAGCCGATAGGATAAATCTATCCCTGTTGAGCCATTTTGGATCTTTTGGGTAATACTTGAGCTCGACACCATAAAGGTAAGCACCAAGTTCCGCGGCGCCCATTGGCATGCCGGGATGACCAGAATTTGCCTTCTGAATCGCGTCGATAGTCAGGTTCCGAACAGACAGAGCAATTGCCTGCAGCGCAGAAGTATTCAT
>DMNL01000034.1 GCA_003452735.1 Spirochaetaceae bacterium | reverse complement strand
AATATTAACGTTATCATAATCTATCATGAATTTATCTAGGGAAAATGACTCATAATGCCACAATATTCTATTGATTTTCTAAAATAACGGAAAAATAATATCTAAATATTTAATATTGACAGATTTGCATTGTGGGTTTACATTAACGTTAATATTATGGCAGCTTCTTTGAAGCAGCTCGCTGCTGCAAGTGGATATTCAATCAATACTGTCTCTCGAGCATTGCGCGACAAGAGCGATGTAAACCCCAAGACTAAGGAAAAGATTCGGACTCTTGCATCAGAACTTGGATATGTCAACAACAATGTTGCTAAGAGTTTGAGGACAGGAAAAACAAATACAATCGGAGTAATCTCCGCGGATTCTTCGAATCCCTTCTTTGCTGAAGTAATTCTGGGAATAGAGAATACCGCAAGGCAATTTGGATACCATATACTATTGACTAATACCGAAGAATCGCCTGAGCGCGAACGAGAAGCAATCAAAATCCTTTTAGGAAAACAGGTCGATGGTCTTCTTTTAATGCCGGTTTTGCAGCAATATGGCAGCTGCGATTATCTAAAGTCTCTAAGCATACCCTATATTATAGTTGGCAGATGGCTTCCTGGCTTGGAAGATCATTCGGTCATATCCGATGAATATGAAAAAGCAAAAGAAGCAACGCTTTATTTTATAAAAAATGGCCATAGAGATATTGTTCACCTTGCTGGCCCTTCTTGTGTAAGCAGTTCTGTGGACAGAATGGCTGCCTTTAGGGATGCCCATATCGAAACCAATACGCCTCTAAAAGAAGATATGATAATTGAAACAAAAGGGCATTTAGAAGATGGATACCACGAAGTCAGTTCATTGATAAGAAGTGAAAAACATATATCAGCAATCTTTGCATTCAACGATCTGCTTGCACTCGGTGCCTTAAGAGCACTTAAAGAAAATGGCATAAAAGTCCCCAAAGAAGTTGAAGTAATAGGCTTTGACGATCTCAATTTTTCGAAATATTTGTATCTCAGCCTGAGTTCTGTGAGCATACCCAAAAAGACAATGGGAAATATGGCTTTCAGGGCCTTGCTCGATCACATTGAAAATCCCAAGGCTCCATATACAAAAAAAGTATTGGAATCCCGAATTGTATATCGGGAAACAACGCTAGTGCATGAACCTTAAGGTTCAAATTTGAGGAGGTTTTTATGAAAAAAATAGCAGGTCTGGCAATTACATTGCTCTTGCTAGTAGGCACTACAGCCGTCACCGCCCAAAGTGGACAAAAGCCGTTGGAAATCACATTCTGGTCTCTTTTTACAGGAGGAGATGGTGAATTCTTCGATGCAATGGTCAAGGAATTCAATGCATCTCAGAATGAGATAGTAATGAAGACCGATACAGTCAAGTTCGATGATTACTATACAAAGCTAACCGCGGCCCTTGCTGCCAAAACCGCACCGGATGTCGTCGTCATGCACCAAGATCGCCTGAGCACATTCGTTCCTAGCGGTGTATTGCTTCCTCTCGATACTTATGTTCAAAAAGCGGGTATCGATCTATCTACATTCGAAGAAGCTCCTTTAAATAACTGCAAAATAAACAACAAATTATACGCTATCCCGCTAGATGTCCATCCTATTATTATGTACTGCAATATGGACTTGTTTTCTAAAGCCGGAATTACAAAACTGCCCGAATCGCTATCCGAGCTAATCAGCACGGCCGAAACAATCCAAAACAAGACAGGAGCAATAGGTATAGCTGCAGACAATACGACGGCAACCTATAAGGCCTACACTCTTACCAGGATGTTCCTTTCTATGCTGATGGAGCAGGGTGTGTATGTTTTTAATGCCGACAACACGAAAGCCAATTTCAACAACGAGGCTGGTATCAAATCATATCAAGCGTTATCGGACATTGTAAATAAATACAAATTGACCCCAAAAGGTTATGATTATGATTCTTCTGTAGCTGATTTCAGACTTGGAAAAGCAGCTATCCATTTCAATGGCGTGTGGGTCACTGGTCTTTTCGAGCAACAGCCTAACCTCAATTTTGTGGCAGTAAAATTCCCGGCATTATTTGGTAAGAATGCCGCCTGGGCAGGATCCCATACATTTGCTATACCAGCGCAGAAGTCGGTTGATGAGAAAAAGATCATCGGCGCAATGAAATTCATAGACTGGATGACCAATCATGGATATCTCTGGGCAAAAGCTGGCCATGTACCTACAAGAAAAACCGCTGTCAACACAAAAGAATTCAAGTCCTTGCCACACAGAGCCGATTATGCAGATGCAGCTAAATATGTATTCGCAACCCCAGCAACTCCCAAGTGGCCTCAATGCTATGATGTAATGTCTGATCAACTTGAGGAGTCCATTGCTCTCAATAGAGACGCAAAGACAGCTTTGACAAAGCTAGAGCAAGCGATCAACGATATTTTGAAAAAATAGCTCTTGTAAAACAGTCGATATTTCTATATGACGCTTGAGGGGGCTTTTGCCTCTTCAAGCGTTGCTTTTCAAATATATTCCGGAGCTTTGAATGTCATCACATTATGCCGATCACAAGAAAAGAGATATTGTCTTATTCTCGCTGCCTTATTTGGCCATTTACGTCGCTTTCCTCGTATTTCCGGTAATATACGGAGTCTATCTAAGTTTCTTTGACTGGAACATTCTATCCTCAAAAGTATTTATCGGATTCAAAAACTATGTCGAAGCATTCAGAGATCCAGAATTCCTTTCATCTTTTTCTCATACTCTTCAATTTGTTTGCATTTCGACTCCTTTAATAATAATCGTCGGTTTTGTAATGGCACTTATCACAATCCAACCCACTCGCACTGGAAGGGTTGCTGAAACTGTATTCTTTCTGCCTTATATGCTTTCTACGTCTGTAGTGGGGACTCTTTGGGCATGGATATTTCAGAAGAATTATGGCCTTGCGAATCAAGTATTGAAATTGCTTAACCTTAAACCTCTTGGATGGCTCACAGATCCGTCCATCGCTATGACATCGATAATCATTGCGACATTGTGGTGGACAGCGGGATTCAATATGATCTTGTTTTCCGCAGGGATGAAGCAAATACCAGATGAGATATACGATGCGGCAAAAATCGACGGTGCTGGAAGCTTTACCACATTGACGAAAATAACGCTTCCTCTTCTCAAAGATACTTCACTGCTAGTTTTGATTCTCCAAGTCATTGCTTCATTTAAAGTTTTTGGACAGGTGTACGTAATGACCGGCGGAGGTCCATACGGCACTACGAGAGTTCTTGTTCAGTATGTATACAAAACAGGCTTCAATTATTTCAGGCTAGGATATGCTTCGGCTATGTCGGTCATTCTATTCTTGGTTATTCTGCTTATCTCTTCTCTCCAATTTCTAAGAAAACCGGATCAAGCACAATGAGAAAACTATTGAACATCCTTGTAAAAGTACTCATCCTATGTTTAATAATAATCTGGCTCATTCCGGTAGTTTGGCTCTTAGTCACTTCGCTTAAATCTGAAAACACGGTAATGACAGACAAGCTTTCTTTGATATTCACACCAACACTTGAAAACTACAAAAAAGCATTTTCCAGCACTCTGCTCGGTAGATGGCTAGTCAATTCGCTCATTGTTTCTGTTATAACTACAATCTTGACATTGCTAATCGACTCCACAATGGCCTATGTGCTTGCTAGGATACAATTCCGCGGAAGAAATGTATTGTTTATCTTCATTCTGGCTGGAATGATGATTCCATTCGAAGTACTCATAATACAGCTATACCTCGAGCTCACAAAAATGGGGCTAGCAAACACTCTTATTGCCGTAATGTTACCACGCCTTGCCATGCCCATTGGTGTATTCATACTTACACAGTTTTTTAAATCTATTCCTATTGTCCTCGAAGAAGCAGCATTCATCGACGGAGCAAGCAGATTTACCGTATTCAGAACGATTATTATGCCACTTAGTAAATCAGCATTATTCGCAGTTGCGATAATATCCTTCATAAATGCATGGAACGATTTTCTATGGCCACTAGTTGCAATTTCCAGTTCGGAAAAATACACAATAACAGTGGGAATCGCAAACTTCCAAGGGACACATGGCACCGAATATTCGCTCATAATGGCAGGAGCCGTACTTGCGTCGATTCCTCAGATAATTATGTATATTCTTTTTAAGAAAAACATCGTAAAAAGCATCGCTATGACTGGAATAAAGGAATGAATCATGAATCGGGCCGTAGATTTCTCATCTATAGGGAACAATTCGATTTTCGAAGATCATCCCAACCCCTCCTGGGCACGCCGAACATGGATTTCTCTCGATGGAAAATGGACTATAGAACACAAAAGGGAAAAAAGCTCAATTCAGGTACCCTATCCAGTCGGTAGTCAATTGTCTGGCGTACATTTCCTAGACAAGGGAACATTCAAATACTCGAAATCATTAGAAATAACAGAGCTAGATAAAAAGAAAAGATTCATCCTCAATGTCGGCGCATGCGATTATTCGACGAAAATATTTGTCAATCATAGCGAAGTGGGAAGACATGTC
>DMNL01000163.1 GCA_003452735.1 Spirochaetaceae bacterium | reverse complement strand
CAATCGATCGAGAAGAAACTATTTATGGATAAGAATTATCAATTAGTAGATGCAGAGGCAGACCGCCCTAACATTCTTTATGCTGTTGTGCATACACTTTCTATAACCAGAACTCTCCGTCAGACCCTGTTGTGCTGCAAAAAACCAGCTATTATTTTCGATCGTTCACGTCCAGGAACAAGGCTCAAAGCTGAGCTGCTCAAAGCTTCTGGATTCTATCAAACACGCTTTTACCATGCTGGGCTCGATCGAGTCGAGCGCTGCAGTATTGAACAATGGTTTCAAAACTCAGACGATGCGATCTTGGTTTCGACAAATGCTTATGGAATGGGCATGGATAAAAAAAACATCAGAACTGTTATCCATAGCTCTCTACCAGAAAGTGCCGAAGCATATATTCAAGAAGCTGGTCGCGGAGGCCGCGACGGAAAGAATGCTTTGGCTATCCTCATCGATGATCTCGCAGCTCCATATTCGCAATATCACAAGGCAAATAAGAAGGACGATAAAGAGAAAGACATACAGTCGATCAGAAAAGCTTGTTTTTTGCCCTATCCCACTCTGAGATCATGCCGAAGAGAATTCCTGCTTCATCTTTTAGGCGAGCAACAAACGCCAGAGTGCGGAAAATGCGATAATTGTATCGAAGGATCCCATACTCTGAAAATGCAATTAGGTTTAGATGCTTTAGATGTCCCTCCAGAATGGGAATTCCTGTCTAAGACAGAAGGGTTTATCGATACTATTTCTTTCTGTGCCTCGCATCAAGGTGTCTTTACTCCCCAAGAACTAATAGATGCACTTGGAGCTTATGGTAAAGGAAAAGGGAAATATGCTGGCTGTCTCTATGGATGGCTCAAGATAGAAAGAGAAGAATTGATCAATTCTCTATCATCACTAGATATCTTATATGTTCCTGAAAAGGGAACATGGAAAAACAGGATTCTGCTTAGTAAAAAAGGCAAAACCCTCAGCAGACTTGCTCAAAACAGTCTTGGGTGAGCTTGAAGTGTATCACTTTTAGCAATATCATGTATGAGAAAGAAACACCTCAACAAGAAAGACTTTGAACCGAGAGGTCATTATGGTTCTTTTTAAAAACCTTGATACTTGCCAGGCCTTTGAAGTACTAAAAAAAATGCCAGCTATAGAATTGCGCGAATCTCTTAAAAAAGAGCGGATATCGGACTGGTGGATTCCTCATGCCGCAGGTTTTTACTACTGCTATGCTTTTGCACCTGTAGATGATGCGATAATCGACGAACTCGAAGCTCTAGCAAGGGAACAGCAGCTAATAGAAAAGTATCGAATGCTGACAGAGGGTGCAATCATAAACACAAGTGAAAAAAGGATGGTACTCCATCACTTGGCTCGAGGACAGCTCGGCAAACCCGTGATCTTGAATGGCCAGGATTTAGAAGTTTTCTATCGAGAAGAAAAGCATCGATTCTACGATTTCGCAAAAAAGATTCGAGAAGGCAAAATTCTTAGCTCTGCGGACAAGGCCTTTACCGAAATTGTACAGATAGGCATAGGAGGATCGGATCTTGGTCCAAGAGCCGCAAGTCTAGCCATTTCTCGCTGGGCGGCTGCAAAGGGGCGCGCTAGGCTCAGACCGTGGTTCATTTCGAATGTCGATCCCGATGATGCCGATTATGTGCTTGCAAATATTGATCTCTCAAAAAGTCTGTTTGTACTTGTGTCAAAGAGTGGAACCACACAAGAGACACTGGCCAACGAGACCCTAGTGCGCGATAGGCTCCAGAGGGCTGGACTGAATCCAGATAAGCATATTGTGGCTGTGACAAGCACTTCTAGCCCTTTGGCTCATAACCCGCATTATCTTGATAGTTTCTATATAGACGATTTTATAGGCGGACGATATTCGACATCTAGCGCAGTGGGAGGGGTTATAATCTCGACCGCCTATGGCCCAGAAACCTTTGAAGAATTTTTGGAAGGAGCAAATGAGGCTGATAGACTAGCCTTTGAACCTTCCTTTAGAAAAAATCCTATGCTCATGGATGCATTGATCGGCATCTATGAAAGAAATATATTGGGTTGGCCAGCCACAGCTGTTTTGCCATATACTGAATCCCTTTCTCGCTTCCCAGCGCACTTGCAACAGCTCGATATGGAGTCTAACGGCAAGTCTGTAAACCGCGAAGGCCATCCCATTTCTTACTCAACTGGGCCTTTAGTATTCGGCGAACCTGGTACTAATGGTCAGCATTCCTTCTACCAGTTTCTGCATCAGGGAACTGATACTATTCCTCTTCAATTCATAGGTTTTCTCAGAAATCAACTTTCCCAGGATATGATTTCTGAAGGTTCGAGCTCTCGTCAAAAACTCTTGGCCAATCTCATTGCTCAAATCCATGCATTTGCAGTTGGCAAAAAAGATGAAAACCTAAACAAAGCTTTCCCAGGGAATCGTCCATCGACACTTCTATTGGCCCAAGAACTCGGACCAAGACAGCTTGGCGCTCTCTATTCTCATTTCGAGAATAAAGTTATGTTTCAGGGCTTTGTGTGGAATCTCAACAGTTTTGATCAGGAAGGCGTACAATTAGGAAAAGTGCTTGCAAAAAAGGCTCTTAATGCTATCAGTAAAGGCGAATCCACTGACGATGAATTATTAGATGCTTTCATTGTTTCTGCTTTGAGTGCGGTCAAAAATCATGGAGATTAAGCTGATTGGATTAGGCGATATCTATGGGAGAAGGTAAGATGCAGTCTATTCATAAAACAGAGCCCCAGATGAAGGATGAACATGAAAAAGCCTGCATTGCTTTTACCGGCGGAGGCACAGGAGGTCATATATACCCAGGCTTGGCGGTTATCGAGGAATTACGTAAACTTGGCTTCAAGGGAAGAATTGTCTGGATAGGCTCCGAAAAAGAATTAGACCGCAGCATTGTTATTGGACAAGGCATCGAATATTATGCAATTCCTTCAGGAAAATTTCGCCGTAAGCTTTCGCTTCGCAACATCTCGGATCTAGGGAGAATAGCTTCAGCCTATTTCAGGGCGCGGGATATTCTCAAAGATATTCACCCATCGATTCTTTTTTCCAAAGGAGGCTATGTGAGCGTTCCACCTTGCAGGGCCGCAGCCTCCCTTGGAATTCCAGTCATTACTCATGAATCAGATGCTTCTCCAGGACTTGCAACTAGACTAAACAGCAAGAAAGCATCGCTTATCCTTACAAGCTGGGAAGTGACAGCTCAATATTTTCCTGAGAGCCTTAGGAGCAAGATAATAAAAACCGGAAATCCAGTGCGACCCGATATCCTTAATGGAGACCGACAGCGTGGACTATCCATGCTCGAATTCGTGGCTGAAAAGCCAGTTTTATTTGTACTAGGGGGAAGCCAGGGTGCGCAGGAGGTAAATGATATTGTGCTCTCCTCGCTTAGTCTGCTCGTACCATTAGTTCAAATAGTACACCAAACTGGTAGAGCCAATTTCGACGAAGTCAA
>DMNL01000021.1 GCA_003452735.1 Spirochaetaceae bacterium | reverse complement strand
TCAGCAGCGAAGACCTTTCAGGTTATCGACTCTGCTACACGAGGCATTATTGTTCCATATAGAGACGGAGAAGAGTTGATCACTGAACTAAGTAGAGCATTTGAGCTGAAAAAACAATACGAACTCATAAAAAAAGCCCAGCGTTATTCGGTCAACCTCTTTATAGATGATTTCGATCGCCTTATGAGGGGAAAAGCAATCCGTGAAGTTCAAGAAAACACGGGTATCTATTCTTTAGCGAAGGAGTATTACAGCGGCGAATTTGGTTGGTCTGAAAATCAAGTTAAGCTCATGGATGTTTTTGATGTATAGGAGGGAGTGCCAATGAATTCCCAGTATACTGTAGATTTTAAAGTTTGGGGTCGATATGCGCTTTTTACAGATCCGCTTACCCGAATTGGTGGTGAAAAATTCTCATATCAAATTCCAACATACGAAGCATTGAAGGGAATTTTAAGCTCAGTTTATTGGAAACCTACTATTATATGGTACATAGACAAAGTGCGTGTCATGAGACAAATAAGGACTCAAAGCCGAAGCGCTAAACCTCTAATATATAGTGGAGGAAGCGATCTATCGATTTACACCTATCTTGTCGATGTGCAGTATCAGGTACGGGCGCATTTTGGCTGGAATTATAAGCGTCCTGATCTGGAAAATGATCGCAACGAGAATAAACACTACTGTGTTGCCAAACGCATGATTGAGCGAGGAGGGAGGCGAGATGTGTTTCTCGGGACTCGGGAATGTCAGAGCTATGTCGAGCCGTGTGTGTTTGGAGATGGCGAAGGCTTTTATGATAACTATGATGGAGAAATGTCATTTGGTCTTATGTTTCATGGTTTTGACTATCCGGACGAGCATGAGCCCAGCAAATTCTATGCGCGCTTCTGGCGTCCCAAAATGGTGAGAGGCGTAATTGATTTCGTACACCCAGATGACAAATCCATTATTAGAAAATTCGTACGGCCAATGAATGCTGAACCTCCTGAAACTATTGGCCTTCAAGAAGAAGGATTACTCGACGAAAGCTGTCAGGAAAAAGGCAGGCAAATATGAATTGGATGCAAAGCCTTTACGAGACCTATGAGAATTGTCAATCAATGATAGGTTATGCACGAGATACAAAAGAAAGACCATTGTTGCCTATCTGCCATATTACCGCACAAGCTCATATAGAGATTGTCATTGATGGTGATGGAAATTTTAGAAGAGCAAACCTTGTGGACAAAATGGATGCTACAACAATTATTCCTTGTACGGAAGGATCAGCAAGTAGGTCTGGTAAAACGCCAGAAAATCATCCCCTCTGCGATAAGCTGCAATATCTTGCACATGATTTTCAAAAATATGGAGGGCAGGTGACCATTGGTTTTTCTAATGATCCAGGCAAACCATACAGGAACTATGTTGAATTATTAACAACATGGTGTAGCTCCAGGTTTAGGCATCCTAAAGTAGAAGCAGTATTGGAATACATTAAAGGAAAGGATGGGCAAGGTAACTCACTCATTGGAGATCTAGTTGAAAACAATATTCTTATAATTGGGCAAGATGGAAAATTGGCTAGAAGAGATGTAGTACATAGGGATAGAAATACAAAGGACATCTTCTCATTAGTGAATTCTCAAGATCAGGCATTTGTTCGTTGGATAGTAGAATCATCCGATAGCACAGAGCATCGTGCTTGGTGCGATAAGACTCTATGGGATAGTTGGTCGAATTTCTATCTGGATTATATAAAAGACAATCGTATTTCTACTTGCATGGTAACAGGTTCAGAGCAAATAATAACAACAAATCATCCTAAATATATCCTAAGAGAAGGAGATGGGAGAAAGTTAATCTCTGCAAATGATACGAGCGGCTTTACCTTCCTAGGGCGTTTCACAGATGATAAACAAGCCTGTAGTGTAGGGCTTGAAATATCGCAAAAGGCTCATAATGCGCTTGCCTGGCTTATTAGTCGACAAGGATATGCGAGAGACGATATGGCTATAGTAGCTTGGGCCATTAATGGCGCCAAGACGCCACAGCCAACTGACGACACCTGGGAGCTACTCTATGGAGGCATGCCTGCCGACAAGAGTCCCAATGTTGATACGGCTCAAGAAACGGCTTTGAGGCTCAATAAGAGAATAGCCGGATATGGCAAAGAAATTGGGGAGACAAACAACGTATTCGTTATGGCGGTTGACTCTGCGACGCCTGGGCGATTGTCTATAGTTTATTATAATTTATTGACCTGCTCCGACTTTCTGCAACGTATTAATAGGTGGCATGAGACTTGTGCGTGGAGACACACCTATCATTATATTGAAAAAGCAAATGATCAAGGAAAAATTGAAAAACACCCGATCCCTTTCTATGGGGTTCCAGCACCCGTTGATATTGCTGAAGCTGCATATGCTAGAAAGCAAGGCGAAAGATACGATCTAGACTCGAAACTAAGAAAAGCAACAATTAAGAGACTGCTTCCATGTATCGTAGATGGACAACCTATTCCGCGCGATATTGTGGAGGCTGTAGTAAGGCGCGCCTCAAATAGAGTTAGCATGGATAATTGGCAATGGGAAAAGACATTAAGTATTGCCTGTACTTTATATGGAAAATACAGAGCAGAAAAGGAGGATTATTCTATGGCACTTGATGAAGCCAGAAGGACAAGGGACTATCTTTATGGGCGACTTCTTGCGATAGCAGATGTGCTCGAAGAACGTACCCTTTCAAAGGCGGAAAAGAACCGGCCAACAAACGCAACTCGTTATATGCAGCACTTTTCTCAGCATCCTTTCCAAACGTGGAAGCAAATCCATGAATTGCTTATTCCTTATCTCATGCGACAAGGAAATAGTGCTTCATACTATAAGACGTTGATAGGAGAAGTGGAGACACTGTTTTCTCCTGAAGATTTCGTTGACGATAGTCCACTAAGTGGTGAGTATCTTCTAGGTTACTATTGTCAACGGCAAAAAATGTGGGAAAAGAAAGAAGTTTCTTCTCCCGACCAATAGAATAGAAACAACCAATAGAATAGCAAGGAAACTTAATAAATTCATTCAGTTTTAGGAGGAAAAGGTATGGCTACACTTACGAAAAAGATCGATTTTGCAGCAATTATCTGTGTTAATAATGCTAATCCAAATGGTGATCCGCTTAACGGCAACCGACCTCGGACCACCTACGACAACTTGGGTGAAATCTCTGATGTCGCAATCAAGCGCAAGATACGAAATAGATTGCAGGACATGAATTATCCTATTTTTGTACAATCCGAGGATAATAAAGTCGACAATTACCCAAGTTTACGCGCGCGTGCTGAAATTGTACTAAAAGATTTTGATCCAAATGACAAAAAGAAATACCAGGAAGCTGCCTGTAAAGCCTGGATTGATGTACGCGCTTTTGGGCAAGTGTTTGCCTATAGTGGCAAAAAAGGTAAAAAGAACGAGGGTCAAGAAGATAGCAGTGGCATTTCGATTTCAGTTCGTGGGCCTGTCTCTATTCATTCTGCATTCTCAGTTGCTCCAGTGCTTGACCGAATTTCAAGTATCCAGATTACTAAAAGTGCTAGTGATGAAGCAGAGGGTAAACGTGGCCCTGACACAATGGGCATGAAGCATCGTGTCGATCACGGTGTATATGTGTTTTATGGTAGCATGAATCCACAGCTTGCTACTAAGACCTTTTTCTCTGATGAAGACGCGGCCGCAATTAAAGAAGCTATAAGGACACTATTTGTTAATGACGCCTCTTCTGCCCGTCCCGAAGGAAGCATGGAAGTCTATCGTTTATTTTGGTGGGAACACAATAGTCCCAATGGACAGTATTCTTCAGCCAAGGTTCACCGTTCGCTTAGCGTTAAGGTAAAAGATGGTATTGATGAACCAAAAAGTATTGATGACTATCAGATCGAGCTAGCCGAGCTTCCTGGATTAAAATATGACCCCATTGAAGGGGAATGATTTTGAATCTTAACTTCACGATTATTGGCAAAGGGAAAGAGTATTCATCTGAAGCTCTTGCTCCATCTCTGAAAGCGCTACAAAGTATGTTAGAAAGAAGAGCGATTGGTTGCACGGATTCTTATGAGTTCACGTATATTAATATATGCCAACCATATTGGCATTTAACATAATAATCGCTAATATAGTTAGCGATTATTATGATTTCGGAGAATAGTTCATGCTACGCGATTACCGCCATAGAGTCTTGGATATAGCCCCTGCCTTAAAGCAGCGGTCGATCTTTCTCTTTGGCCCACGGCAGACCGGAAAATCTACTTATGTACGAGAACAACTCAAGCCAGAGCCGATGCTGAGTTATAATCTCCTTGATGGGGGACTGCGTTTGAGACTACTTGCTGATCCTACGCTCATGCGGCAGGAGGTGGAGGCGCGAAATCTACACGACTGTGTGATCTTCATCGATGAGATTCAGAATTGCCCAGAACTCTTGGATGAGGTTCATTTGCTCATTGAAGAGCGTGGCATACGGTTTCTTCTTTCAGGATCGAGCGCACGGAAATTGAAACGGTCTGGTACAAACCTTCTTGGTGGACGGGCTAGGACGAAGTATTTTCATCCCTTTGTGTATCCGGAGGTGGCAGAAGATAATGACCTGCTGGAACGCATTATGGCTTGCGGGCTCCTTCCTCCTCATTATCTATCCGATGAACCAGACGAGGACCTACGATCCTATGTGGGCACCTATCTCTCAGAAGAGATCGCGGCCGAAGGCCAGGCACGCAACCTTCCTGCGTTTGCCCGTTTTCTACAGACTGCGGCGACGCTCAACGCAAAGATGATCAATTACACAAACGTTGCCAACGATGCACAGGTACCGCGTCAAACCGTACGCCTTTGGTTCCAGATTCTCATCGATACAATGCTTGGCTATGAGCTAGTGCCCTATACTTCGACCATAAAGAGAAAGGCAATTGAGACCGCAAAGTTTTACTTCTTCGATATCGGAGTAGTGCGCATATTGCGGCGGCTCCCCGCAATAGTTCCCGAAAGTTCCGACTTTGGTGAATTTTTTGAGCACTATATTTTCATGGAACTTAAAGCCTATCTCGATTACCGAAAACCTTCATCGCGCCTTTCATATTGGCGTTCTATCTCAGGCTATGAAGTGGACTTTGTGATCGACGATGATGTAGCAATTGAAGTAAAAGCAGCGGAAATCGCCCAAGACAAGCATCTTTCGGGCTTGAAAGCACTACGAGAAGAAGGAAAAATCAAGCACTTTTGCCTCGTCTGCAGAGAATCACGCCCGAGAAAGGTCGACGGTATCGACATCTTGCCATGGCGCGAATTTCTTTATCGGCTATGGACAGGCGATATTGTGGCAGGAGGTTAATCTATTGTATTCAGAAGAAGATTTGATTCCTATCTCTTCGCTCCAGCACATTCTCTTTTGCGAGCGCCAATACGCCTTGATTCATATCGAGCAGGTATGGGAAGAGAATCTTTTCACAGCTGAGGGAAAGGTCCTCCACGAGCGAGTTGATGTAGAGCGTCACGAATCTCGAAGACTCTTCCGTC
>DMNL01000080.1 GCA_003452735.1 Spirochaetaceae bacterium | reverse complement strand
CCCCTTATCTGAGAAGCATATCAGACTCTATGCTGGTATGCTGCTTTATAAAGATCTCTGCATCCCATGGAGGGATGAGAACCTATATTTTTTCAACCTGTGCCATATCGACTTCTACGGGAGTCGATCTTCCAAAAATCTGCACACTCACCTTGATTTTGTTTTTCTCGGTATTCACTTCATCGATGACTCCCGAGAACGACTCAAAGGGCCCTTGTGTTATTTTGACCTGCTCTCCCACAGAGAATGACTGACGGAAGTAGACAGGACGCTCGCCTTTTAACTCGCCTGTGCGCTGGAATATGCGTTTGACTTCTTCCATTGTGATGGGCTGAGGTCTTGCATTAGAAGACGATCCTACAAAACCTGTAACACCATTGATATTCCGTATGGTTGCGCAGGTTGCCTTCCAGCCATCTTCGGGCAGATCCATCTCCACAAGAATATATCCAGGAAGAATCTTTCGAGATACAGCGCGCTTCTTCCCTTCTTTTAATTCAGATATCTCTTCGGTGGGTACCTTGACATCGGTGACGATATCTCGCGAAAGCTCGCCGGAATCGATGAGCATTCGTATAGTCTTCTCTATCTTATTTTCATAACCGGAGTAAACATGGAGAATATACCAGGATTTTGCCATCCCGCCTCTACCTTATCGGAAAACGACCTCGATTCCCAGAACAATGAGGAAATCGATTAGGCCGAGCACAAGAGCTACCGCCACTGTTGAAATAATGACTATTTTTGTCGAAGCGATTACTTCATCTTTAGATGGCCATACAACCTTTGAAAGCTCTGCATAGCTATCTTTGAAGAACTGAATTATCTTCTTCATGGCGGCTCCTTGGACCCCCTTCACATTGTGCCGTACACAAGCACAGCATCATTTGCGTTATTTTGCTACCAGGCCAGGTAGGACTCGAACCCACAACGTCCGGTTTTGGAGACCGGCGCTCTACCATTAGAGCTACTGGCCTAAGACCGTTTATTTTACCTTTGTTTCTTTGTGGAGCGTGTGCTTATGATCCCACTTGCAATATTTCATGAGCTCAAGCTTTTCTTGTGTAGTTTTTCGATTCTTCTTGGTTGTATAGTTGCGGCGCTTGCACTCAGTGCATTGAAGAGCAATTATCTCTGCATTCTGCTTTTTCTTGGATGCCATGATTCCCATTCCTTTCGCGGCGATCCACAATTGTGCACGCCGGAATAATCCTAAAATAAACTCGAGCCCCCGAACGGAATCGAACCGTTGACCTTATCCTTACCATGGATATGCTCTGCCAACTGAGCTACAGGGGCGCAAATAGAGCTTGGCGAATATATCACTCATGTAGGGATGTGTCAAGATTGTGATGCGTTTTTTCCGCGGCTCCTGCGAGACAACGCAGTCGTTATTGAAGCAGCAACCGTATCTTTTGTCAACACTAGCAAAGCGATACCTATAGCTGCAAATACAAGCGTCGAAGTTACAAGAGGAAGACCTGCATATACGAGCCTAGAGCCAGATTCCGCAACAACTTTAGACACAGCCTTATCCACAAAGATCGCTGGCACAATAGCGATAGCCGAAAACACCAGCATTTTTAGCATATATTTTAGAGAGAGCCATAATTCGTTCCTTATGCCTTCGATGTTATCTTTGATAAGCGCCCAAACCAGCAAGACAGTATTTACAGCACTAGAAAAGGATAGCGCGAAAGCAATTCCTGGACCCTGGAATCTAAAAGCCAGAAGCAGGACAAGGACGATATTTACAGCGAAACTCGCTATTCCCGCCCATGTAGGTGTCTTAGTATTGCTTCGAGCATAGAAGGCTGGAGCGATCAGCCTATTCATCGCAATAAAGACAAGGCCACTTTGGTGCCAGAAAAAAGCGCTCGCGGTGAGCTGAACCGAGACATCAGAAAAATCGCCGCTTTTGAAAAGTAGCGTTACTATCCTCACCGTAAATGCCATGGAAAAAACCGCCACGGGTACGGTAAGCAAGAGCAAAGACCGCATTGTGCTGCCAAGCGTCTTTGAATACTCTGTCCAAGCCCCGTGCCTAACCGTATCGGCCAAGCGAGGCAGAAGCACGGTTCCAGCGGAGACCGCAAAGATACCTAAAATCAGCTCTTGAAGGCGCAGAGAATACTGAAGGCTAGATGCTACCCCCGTACCAGCGCGCGAAGCGTATGCGGTGCTTACAAGGTCGTTGACCTGATAAGCGGCCATGCCAAGAATTGTTGGCGCAATGAGAACAAAAACCTTGCGCATTCCAGGATTCTTGAAAGCTCGGATTGGATTCATAAACCCTATATGGGTACCAAGCCGCAATACAGCAGGAAGTTGAACTAAAGCTTGGGCAAGACCGCCTATTACTACACCAACGGCCATCGATCTAGCGGGATTACCAAGGCGATTCCCCAGAATCCACGGCACCACAATAAAACAGACATTGAATAGAATAGGCGCAAATCCAGAAGGGCCAAAAACCTCATGCGCATTCAGAATGCCTTGCAGAAGAGCGGCAATAGAAACAAATGCAAGGAAGGGAAACATGATACGCGTTAGGATTGCGGTTTCGGCGGGGTCCGAACCAAACAGCCTCACAATTAGAGGCGCAAAGGCAATTCCTATTGCCACCACGATCGTAACGCAGATGCTTAGAACCGTGAGGCTTGCGGATAGGAATTCGTGCGTTTCGCTATCATTGTGGGCATGAAGATAACCCTTGTATGTAGGAATGAAAGCTACAGTTACCGAACCTTCGGCAAAGAGGCGGCGAAGAAAGTTGGGAATAATGAAAGAGACCGTAAAGGCATCCGAATAAATGCCAGTTCCAAGAAAGCGCGCCTTGGTCATCTCGCGGATTAGGCCCAGTACGCGCGAAACAAAGGTGAGGAGCGAAAGCTTGCCCGCATTTCTGACCATTTTTGATGAAGCCTGCGAGGCAAGCTCGGCGGCAGTATCCTCCGAAAACCCGACGAGCCCATGCGAGTTCACTTGCTCGTGCGAATTCTCTTTATTCCGCGAATTCTCTTTATTCCGTGAATCCTCTTGATTGTGCGAATTCTCTTGATTGCGCGAAGTCATTGAGGTTAGCCTACTTCAAGCGCGCATAAAGGTGAAGTCCTAGACTATGAGGAGGACGCGGTGGCGGATATTCTTGGACGGATCGTTTTCGACTAATTGGGTAGGGCTGCGAGGAACTCGATTAGATACTGCTGAATGCCCAGAAAGAAACGCTCCTGCA
>DMNL01000041.1 GCA_003452735.1 Spirochaetaceae bacterium | reverse complement strand
ACTCTATCCTACTCCCTCGCTTTTGCAGTAAGAGTTGTTGCGGTATAATGTGCCAGTTCGTAGAACTTGCCTGAAGCTCTATGTTCATATCGATATTGGATAAATCAGCATTTCCGCTTCCCCTAAGACTAAATTCTGCATTGAGCTCTTTAGGCAAACCAAAAAGGCCATTGGCCTTCAAAATCACAGAGGGTGCCAAGATAACTGGAGAATCGGTTAAGCTCGAAAACTGGAGAGATTCTATGGTCAGGCTTCCTCCATTAATCACATCCTTGTCTATGGATGAGTTGGGCTGTTTCGCAATCTCTCGCACCTCAGCGCGTATAGGCCCGATTGATAGTTCAAAATGTGGAAGGCTTTTTGCTTTTCCTGAAACGAAATTTGCTAGTATCTTATTTATGATGTATTCGTCGTTGGGGAAATAAAGCGAAATCTGGACATCATCTACTGTGATGTCTCTCACAGCTTCATTATTTTGACCGGCAAATAAAGCCCAAAAACTTATCCGGACTGAGAGTTTATTTATCTTCAGTGGTGGCTGTTCTTTGTAATTTGATCTTTCTGATGGTAGAGAGAACTCCAAATATGATGGAAACTCGCTATTATTCTGATCTAGAGGATCTGAGCGAATAAGCTCAATGCCATGCATGGAAAATCGATTTAGAGACTCGATATCCAAATAATCATATTTCAGAATAAGACCGGTAGTATCGACTATTGTTGACTGGAGTTTATCTAAAGCTCTAATCGCTAGTACCTGCACTTCACGTTGAACGAGATCGATAATCGCAATACTGCCACAGATTGCAAGAGTTAGAGAAAATAAGACGATTAGTATTACAGATTTTTTCGTCTTCATTCAACGCAAATCCTGAATGACAAAACCTAAAGTCGCCTATATACTAGCATAATATGCCTTCATATAACACAGACGAGTTCAAAAATCGTTTCATTGTCATCGAAGGAATCGATGGTGCTGGAACAACAACCCAAGTTCGCTTACTGGCAGAGAGCCTAATTGCCGGAGGATTTTCTTGCATAGTTACGGCAGAACCCACAATGAATCATATTGGCCAACTGATCCGTACCATTCTCTCTGGCGAAGATATAGTTGCTCCTACTACAGTTGCACATCTATTTGCTGCTGATCGAAATGAACATCTATACGGGAAAAATGGCATTATCGAAAGTCTCAAGGCTGGTTCAATGGTTGTTTCAGATAGATATGTTCTATCTAGTCTAGCCTATCAAGGCACAACATGTGGACCTAGACTGCCTTGGTTATTGAATAGTACTTTTCCAGCTCCAGGCTTGACACTCCTATTTGAAGTAGATCCAGAAATCTGCATAACTCGCATTCGTTCTCGATTAAAGAAAGAGATCTATGAGACCCTCGAATTCCAAAGAAAAGTGCAGAACATGTATGAGAGAATGGCTGATCGTCTTTCTCATAAGGGTTGGCGCATAGAGCGCATTGATGGTAGCAAAGATATCGAATCTGTGCATCAGCAAATAGAATCTATCGTTTTAAGCTTTCTCGGCGTTGAATGCTGAATTGTGTGAATTGAGTGTTCCACCGCCATAAACTATAGATTTGGCGTAAATGCCAACATCTCTAAAAACGCTATAGAATAAGCATAGCGTCGCCATAGCTGAAAAATCGATAGCCTTTATCTATGGCTAATTGATATGATTGCATGATCTTTTCTCTCCCCGCAAAGGCAGACACCAACATTATCAAAGTAGATTTTGGAGTATGAAAATTGGTGAAAAGACTATTAACTACATGGAATTCATAACCTGGATAGATAAAAATTCTTGTGGAAAAATTGCCATGCCTAACTTGTCCCCGATTCCAAGCTGATTCCAAAGCTCGCATAGAAGTAGTTCCTACTGCCAGCACTTTTCTGCCTTCTCTTAAAGCAAGGTTTATTCTTTCGGCAACTTGAAACGGAATCTCGAACCATTCTTCATGCATATGATGATCTTCGATATTCTCAACCCTTACAGGTTGAAAAGTACCCAGACCAATATGGAGGGTAAGGTATTCGATTTCTATACCTTTCTGAGAAAGCTCATCGAGTAGTTGGGGCGTAAAATGCAATCCAGCTGTAGGGCTTGCGGCAGAACCAGTATGCTTTGCAAACACAGTCTGATACCGTACCTCATCATTGCCTGTATCTTCTCGCTTTATGTAAGGAGGCAGAGGAACATGTCCGTAAAGATCAAAATATTCTTCGCCTATATTAGAAGAAAAATCAATGATCTTTTCATCTCCTCTATCTTCGACAACTGAACCTCTCAACTGCCCTGGAAATATATATGAACGGCCTATATTCTGGCGTTTCGATTTATTGCATACAGCTCGCCATAGGCGCGAGACAGATGATACTTGTTCACAAGCTGTTACAAGATTCTCTTGACCTTCATGATTGAATTCTGAGCCTCGAAGGCTTATTAAGTCATCTTGTTTCCATGGAGAAAGAAAGATAAATTCCACGGAAGTTCCTGTCTGTTCACATCTTCCATATAATCTAGCTTTTCGCACTTTCGAGTCATTGAACACCATCAGAGCATTGGGTTCAATAAAGGAGGCCACATCTTC
The DNA here is from genome assembly GCA_003452735.1 of Spirochaetaceae bacterium. Taxonomy (GTDB): domain Bacteria; phylum Spirochaetota; class Spirochaetia; order Treponematales; family Rectinemataceae; genus Rectinema. The sequence goes on along the minus strand of DMNL01000041.1, from coordinate 44,255 downwards.
CACCATGGAATCTACGATGTTTCCAGTTCTGCGATCCAAAACCATTAGGCGCGATCTGCCTCGTTCCTCTGTGGGGTATTGTGCAATTAAATGTTTCGGCAGATCAAAATTGAAACTGTCCGTTTTCATCTAGTTTTTCCATTCCGAGGTGCCGATATGCTATAGGAGTTGCCACTCTTCCACGAGGCGTACGGGCTAGCATGCCTATCTGAATAAGATATGGTTCGTAATAATCTTCAAGGCTCTCAACGCTTTCACTAACAGATACGGCTAGAGTTTCAGCCCCAACAGGTCCGCCTCCAAACTTTGAGATTATTGTCTTAAGAATTTCGCGATCAAGGCGTTCGAGGCCAAGATAATCCACCTCCAGCCTTTCGAGTCCATCCTCTACGATATCTCTCGTTATAATACCTTCTCCTCGCACCTGAGCAAAATCGCGCATCCGCCGTAGAAGCCTATTAGCTATGCGTGGCGTTCCTCTGCTCGTTCCAGAGAGGAGTTCAATTGCATCTTCTTTAATTTTGATATCGAGAATATTCGAGGAACGGCGAATAACACTTGCCAATTCTTCAGGAGAATAATAGTCAAAGCGCAAAGATATTCCAAAACGGCTTGAAAGTGGAGCAGAGACCATACCTGCCTTGGTTGTCGCTCCTACGAGTGTAAAGGGAGGAATAGGGATCCTTACCGTACGAGCTGCAGGACCTTGTCCTATAATCCAATCGAGCTCGAAATCTTCCATGGCTATGTAGAGCATTTCTTCAATAGATGGTTTAAGCCTATGAATTTCATCTATGAAGAGAACACCAGCGGGCCTAAGATTAGTCAAAATGCCAGCCAGATCTTTGGGCTTTTCAATAGCAGGTGCACTTGTAGGCTTAAAATCAACGCCCATTTCGGATGCCACAACAAGAGCAAGAGTTGTTTTGCCAAGACCAGGAGGTCCCATCAGAAATAGATGGTCGAGCGCTTCACCCCTATCGCGCGCAGCTTTAATAAAGATGAGCAAATTATCTTTTATTCTCTGTTGACCCTGAAACTCGGAAAGATAGCGCGGTCGCAGAGAGGCTTCCTTTTCGTCTTCTGCTGGATTATAGAGGGGATTCATTGTACTGGGCGAAGAGGTCTGATCTATTGTAGGAGGATTCATGCTCCGGCTCCTGCGGACAGCTCAAGAAGTGCCCTTTTGAACAATTCTTTTTCCGCTTCAGGACCATCTTCTAAAGATGAAGCGAGCTGAGCTGTCACGCGCTCTACTTCTTTTCGTTCAAAACCCATCTCAACTAAGGCACGGATTACATCTCTGAATCGTCCTTGAGAGTTAGATATTGCAGCAGAAGCCTCTTCAGGAGTAATCAGTTTTCCTTTTAGAGCTAGCATCATCTTTTGTGCTGTCTTTGGACCTATGCCCGGAATTTTTTGCAATGAGGCTAGGTCGCCTCTATCGAGCATCGTGGCTAAGGAGCGCGGCGCAATGCCTTGTAAAATCTTAAAGGCTTGGCGAGGACCAATCCCTTCTACTTTTTGGAGATCGAGAAAAAGCTGGCGTTCCACTGCAGAAAAAAAACCATATAGACGCATCGCGTCTTCATAGTGATGTAGCCATGTGAAAAGCTCTATTTCTTCTCCTGTGTGGGTGTAAAAGGATGGATCACGGATTGGGACGAATATTTCCCATTCTATGGCTCCCGTGGATATGTGAAGGGCTTCATCTGCATAACCGCTGAATACACCCTTTATTCTGTTGAACATGTTAGAGAGTATAGCCCGCAGGACCAATAGAATGCAATGTACAAATAGCGGCAGCGAGAGCATCCGCAGCATGATCGGGGGTCGGTATCTGAGACATACCTAGAAGCACCTTGACCATCTCCTGAACCTGGCTTTTGCTTGCCCTCGAAGAGCCTGTCACCGCTTTTTTTATAGCATTTGGACTATACTCCCTTAGGACTACACCCGTCTTTTCAAAAGCAAGTCTAATAACGCCACGAGCCTCTGCTACAGGGAAAGCTGAGGATACATTTCTAAAAAAATAAAGCTCCTCGATGCCGCCAATATCGGGAGCATATTGCCCAAGAAGTTTTCTTATCTCTTCAAATATATAGGTCAGTCTCTTCCCAATTGGTTCGTCCGATTCTGTCTCAATGCAACCATAAGCAATCAGCGAAAGCCTTCCTTCAAAAGTTCTCACAAGGCCATACCCTATCGATGCTATTCCAGGATCGATTCCGATTGCCAGGAGAGAACTTTGAGAATTCATGGAACCGATCATTCCTCGAGCTCAGGCATTTCGATGTTGTGATAAACACTTTGTACATCTTCGTTTTCTTCTAGTTTATCGATGAGTCTTTGTATTTTTTGAGCTGTTTCTAGATCGACAGTTATATAAGAGTCTGGCAGCATCGAGATTTCGGCTCCTAGTGTTTCGAAGCCTTTATCGTTCATCATATTTAAGACATCCTCAAAAGAAGCGGGATCAGTGTATACCGAAATAGTACCATCTTCGCTGACCACATCATCGGCTCCAGCATCTAGGGCGGCTTCCATGATCTGATCCTCGGTGTATTTTTCGCTATCATAGGTTAGGACGCCTTTGCGCTTAAAAAGGTATGCGACCGATCCGGTAGTCCCCAAATTGGCCCCTGATCTTGTGATTATGTTTCGTATTTCCGCGGCTGCTCGATTCTTATTATCGGTGAGAACTTCGATGAGCATTGCACCACCACCTGGCGTATAAGCTTCGTAGAATAACTCTTCATAGATAGAGCCCTCAAGCTCGCCAGTACCCTTTTTTATAGCTCGATCGATATTGTCTTTTGGCATGTTTGCAGCCCTAGCTTTCAACACTGCTGTACGAAGGCGTGGATTACCTTCGATATCCCCTCCGCCCATGCGAGCTGCAATTGAAATCTCCTTGATTAACTTTGTAAAAAGCTGGCCCCTTTTGGCATCAAGTGCCCCCTTTTTATGCTTAATGCTTGCCCATTTACTATGTCCAGACATGAAAACTCCTTTGGCTTTAAGAAAACCAAATAACGATATCATGTTGCATAAATTGGTGTCAATTGACAGAATAGGACAGCAAAATTCAAGCAATGTCAATTTAAAAAACAAAAAAGCGAGAAATTAGTAAAATTTGAGGATTTTATCTTATTCTTTGAGATGAATCCAGGTTTTCCCGAAACCTCCATCTTCTGGTCTGGCAAAATAGTAATCCGCAACGGAGCTCTGCATGCTTAACCACTCGTGAATACCTCTAGAGAGAATCCCTTCTCCAGTTCCATGGATTATGGCAAAATTGCTAATACCAGCGAGACTAGCAGCATCGATTTGATGCTCCAAAGCATCGAGAGCCTCTGAAAGCCTCATGCCACGCACATCGAGTTCAGCTACAGGCATTCTCTTTGCCATCGAATCAGAAGCTAGTTCAATCTGGTAGCCAAGCTTTGAAACTATCTCAGTTTTATTCCTTGATCGTGGAAGACTCAGAGCTTCGCATTCAATCGGGATCCTAATAGAGCCCAGCTGTACAAGGGCCTTCTTTTCATCGAGCATTCTAAGGAAAATAGCTTCTCTATCCTGAAATATGACAGTATCTCCAGATTTTATTTTATCGATATCTATCGGTATACTGCTTTGCATATCAGGTTTCATCAAGCGTTCAATTCTTTGAGTCTCTTCTGAAAAACTTTCAAGCTCTTCGCTTTGCTGGTGAATCTCGTCTGACATTTTTCGCAAGAATTCCCGTCCTGAAGACGTATCCTCATCTTTTATACCGTTTTCTCTCAACTCGCGCACAATGTTTTCGAAAATCTTTCTAGATTCAGTCAGAAAATTTTTAAGTTCAGCAACTCCCTGTTTTCTAAGTTCAAGCTCTCTTTGACGAATCCTGAGATTCTCAAGATCTACTTCACGGCGCGAATCGATTACTTTCTTTAGTTGCCTTTTCTTTTCTAATTCGAGCTTTTCGAGCTCCTTCTGTTTTTCTCCTAGAGAATGAATAATTACTGAATAATCTGATCGTTCATCTTCGAGATAAGCTTTAGCTACATCGACAATTTCTTTAGGTAAACCGATCTGGCTTGCAATCTCGAGAGCTCTGCTTTCTCCTGGAACCCCCATTATTATCCTGTAATTCGGGCTGAGACTCTCTGCGTCAAATTCCATAGAGGCATTCAAACAGCCAGGTTTAGTATATCCATAATTCTTCAGAACTCCATGATGAGTGCTGACTATGGCAAAACATTGCAAATGGTGAAAATAATCGAGTAAGGCCATGGCTATTGCACAACCTTCCTCTGGATCGGTTCCTGCTCCTAGCTCGTCTAGCAATACAAGGCTGCGATCAGTAGCTGAAGATACAATTCCAGAAATAATATTCATATGACCAGAAAATGTAGACAGTGACTGATCTATGGATTGTTCATCTCCTATATCAGCGAGAATTGTATCAAAAACTGCAAATGCTGAAGTTGATAGTGCTGGTATGCCAGCGCCATATTGATTCAAAAGCGCAAGAAGGCCAATCGTTTTTAGAGATACTGTCTTTCCTCCTGTGTTGGGACCAGTGATTATTAAAATTCTTGCACCATCTGGAATATCTACATCTATAGGTACGGCCTTTTTGCCGAGTAAGGGATGTTTGGCTTGATAGAGATGTATACCTTGTTCAAGATTGCCTGCAATTGCGAGATCCTCTCTCTTAAGTTGGATAGCTCGTGCCAACCTAACATCAGCAGAGGCTAAAAGTCCTCTGCCACGTATTAGGATAGGCAAATATTGCCTAAGTGCCTCTGTTGTCTCTCTTAGAATAGCCCTTATCTCTTCGTTTAGTTTAGAATCGAGCTCCAGCAGCTTATTATTCCTTTCAACCAGCTCAAGTGGCTCTATGAAGATTGTTTGACCTGTCGAAGAAAATTCGTGTACGATTCCCTTTATTCTTCCTTTGAAATTCGCCTTTATTGCTATTACGGTTCTATTATCTCGTTCTGTAGCTATGTTCGATTGAAGGGCATCTTGAAGTGTAGGATCAGAAAGATATCGATTTATAATGTGCAAATTTTCAGCTTGAGTTTTTTGAATTGCCAGCTTTAGAGATTTCAGGCGAGGCAAATCTTTTATTTCGCCATCCTCAGAAATAACAGCAAATACTATTTGTACAGCATTAATCAAAGAAGGAGCCGAATGCACTATATTCTCAATTCCCAGCTTTGCCCAAGCCTCGTCATTACTAAAATCTTCTTCCCAGGTCTCATGATTTACTTCAACAAGAGGATTAATAAGCGAACGAAGAAAGGCAAAAAATTGCTGATAGGATTTTGCCCAGAGCCCTATAGCGAAAAGCTCATCGACTTCGAGCATTGTGCCCTCTTTTAGGGCTTTTGTTATGGGAATCTCGATATTTGGAAAAGGAAATGATGGCATTTCTTTATCGCTAAGTCCTTCAACGAGCAGCGATAAGTCTTTCTTTAGTCTTTTTACTGAATCCTCGTGAGAGCAAGGCAAGGTGCTATTCATAAGTGCCCTTCCTTCGTGAGAAAAACAGTATTCTTCCAGACGATTTCGCAGTCGATAAAAATCTAGAAGTGCAAGGCTATGCTCATTAGTCACCATTCTTCTTCCTCGAATTGATCTGTAGCAGACCTCTGTAACCTCCTGGCTTCGTTTGTCTTGGCATTTTTTGTTTCTTCTAATTCAGCACGCATTCTAAGATAGCTCTCGTAGCGGTCATTATTTATGAGTCCTTCTTGTACAGCTTGCTTTACAAAGCAGTGCAATTCATATCTATGTGTACAGGAAGCACCAAACTCACATAGACCCAAAAACGGAACCATATCAGGAAAATAATATGCAAGATTATTTGGTTCTATATTTCGTATCGCAAGCCTACGAATACCAGGAGTATCGATTATGTTAAAATCTTCGTTTGGCGAAGAGAGCATTGTAGAGAGAGTTGTCGTGTGTTTTCCTCTATCATATTTTTCCGAAATCTCGGCTATTCGCTGATCTGCTCCTGGAATCAGACAATTTATGATGCTCGACTTGCCAGTACCGGATTGCCCTATAAAGATTGAGGTTTTTCCAATAAGGACCTTCCGAAGTTCATCGATTCCTATAGAATCCCGAACACTACTTTTAATTACTCCATAGCCAAGCTCCTGAAAAGCGGCGAGACGAGATTCGATTGAAATATCCAGACCTAGATCGATCTTATTACATACTATAAGAAAAGGCAGGCCACAATATTCAGCCATTACACCCACTCTATCGATAAATCTAGGCCTAAAAGGAGGCGCTCTTGTACTCGCTATGCATACTACAAGGTCAAGGTTAGCTGCAAATACCTGTCGTGCCTCTCCTTTCTCGTTATAGCGACCGAATTCACTTTTCCTATCGAAAATAGATTCTATAACACCATTCTGTTTCGATAACGGTATCACTGATACATGGTCGCCCGCAGCAAGATTTTTATAACCTCTAGATGATGAGTCGATTCTCTTGCCTTTGATCGTACATGTTCGAATATTTCCATCATCGCACCTCACTTTTGCATATCGATTGCTGAATGAGATTACTACACCTAGTACCATGGATTCGTTGCTATTGCGATTCATAGAAGCTGTGGCGTAGAACAATTGAATTTATCTGACCATGCAATGTAGTAAGGAGTTGCACCACGATCCCCGGCTAGAAAGAATCTTGGCTTTTGAAATTTGGTTTCTTCGGCATGCTCTTTATAATGAATAAGCTTTTGTAAAGCGGATATCACTTTTGCCCTTGGATCAAGGCATTGGACATTGAAAGCCTGTCGTTCGTTCAATTGACTGGCAATAGCATCTTCAAGGAGAATGAATTGGCTGCTAGCCAAGACAATTCGATCTGCCCCTTCCTCTAATGCATAATTGATGTAAGGAGCTACCATTGTCTGCGCAGAGAGCAAAGACGCAAAAGGAAGATGTTGCTCTGCATATTCAATAAGATCTTGGGCAGGTATTCTAAGTACTTCACTATCTGGAGCATCTCTGGCTATTAAATAATCTAGAAAAGAATCCTCGGCAGTGCGAGATGTAGAAAGCAGCGCTATGCGATGAGTCTGTGATTCTTTCGCTGCCTCTGCAATAGGAGGTATTGCTCCTATTATATTTAATGCTCTATGAGCAGCTTGAAGCTCTTTTAATCCTATTTGAACGGCTGTCATACATGAGATTATAAGAATCTCGGGATCAAGCCGTGCTCGGATTCTCCTTAAGCGTTCAAAGAGCATATCTCGGATCATCTCAGGAGATTTTGTTCCATAGGGGAAGCCTGCATCATCAGCTACATAATCTATTTCTAAGAAGGGAAACTCTCGATTTAAAGCCTGAACAAAAGGCAATCCCCCTATGCCCGAATCAAATACGCAGATGCGCATCGCTCATTTCTCCTTAGATATCTATTCACCAAACAATGAATTGAATCTTCTTTTCGCTTCATCGCTTTGCTTTGAATCTGCAGTTCTCCCTTTGTCAAGATATTTCTCCGAAATAATGAAAAAATCGCAATGATTTCGTCTTTCTTTATCTGCTACAAGCTCCTCTATTGTCTCTCTGCAGTCCCAATGGGCACCAGGAGTATAGAAACGACACATTAGGCACACGTGCAGGTCTTTTCCGCATCTATCACAGGTATCATTGAACCCTGGCCTATAATCATAGGCCAATAGGGCACCGCATTTATAACACATATCAAAAATTCTACATTGTAAGCAAAATACTGACAAGCGCTTTAAATCAATATGAATGATTAGAATGTTTGATATATGTTTTTAGGTTTTTGTTTTTGAGTCTTGAGAATCCTTGCAAGATCATATAGGCTGTAATTATGTATAAGGTTTCTTCTTGCGCAATAGAAGGTTGCAGTTTGCCTGCTTTCTCGATAGAAAACCTCTGTTATCATCACCTACAAGACTATCCTGAGCGCATGAAAAGAGCCATGCAGGAGTTGCAGAGCAATAATACTATTCTTAATAGAGTTTTTGATTATGCGTTTCTTATGGGTCTTGATTTTTCTCGCTATCGTTTCGTTGGTTGCTCTTTTAGAAATGCAAGAATTCAACATTCATTGTTTACTGGGGCTTCTTTCCAATTATGTTTTTTAGATAGTTCCAGCTTCTTTTCTTGTGATCTATCTGGTTCGGATGTCGATTTTTGTTCCTTTGGGAAATGTTCTTTTATGGACTGTAGCTTTGAGAACTCCGAGCTTATCCAATCAAGCTTCAATGGCTCTGTAATTGTGGATTGTACCTTTGCAGGCTCTAATCTATATAACTCTCGTTTTATAATGTGTGACATGAATACTGTAAATATTGACAATTGCGATTTTAAGAGAGCCTTCTATATTCCTTCTAAAGAGCAAAAAGTCAGCTTCTCAAGATCGAATATTGCAGAGGCTGTCCGAGATCTGGAGCATCTTTATCTATGAAGATCTACCATCATTATTCGGTCTATGGATTTTCGAATATATACATAATCGTCAATGAATCATTAAAGAAGGCTATAATAGTTGATCCTGCAGAACTCACTCCGACAATGATCGAAAGAATCGAGCAAAACAAACTCGATCTCTGCGGAATACTCATCACACATAACCATATTCATCATGTAAAGGGACTATCTACAATCATGAAGATCTATAGCCCCACAATCTATGCTTCTAATGCGAAATTACTTGGATTTCAGTGTAGAAAGTTGAGAGATGGGGATGTTTTTAGCGAAGCAGGCTTCGAGATTACCGCAATAGCAGTACCCGGCCATTCTCAGGATTCAATTGTCTATTTCATGGAAGGAAATTTTCTTTTTACCGGCGATGTCCTCCATGCAGGCATGATTGGAAAAACGAATAGTGTCTTCAATACAAATGCGCTTATAGCTCGCATTAAGCAAAAACTCTTTTGCCTTCCAGAGAGTACGCTTGTTCTCCCTGGACATGGCCCACCAAGCACCATTGGTACGGAAAAAAGCGCCAATATATCTTTCCAAGAAGGCTTTGCTGAGCGTATCCGACCAAACTATGACTTCTTTGTTTAAATAATCCCGAAAAGCCTAGAGTTGCTCAAAAATCGAAATCCTTTTGGTCCAATTTCCTCTTACCATTACAATATGATTACCAAGAGGATTTGTAAGCAGCTCTTGAGCTTTTTTATTGGGAAGATTTAACAAAACCTGTGTTCTGCACAACCCTTCGCTACGCGGACTTTCTATAACTTGAGCAGGAGAATACCAGAGCTTCTCAAGGTACTTGCCCCCTATCCTGAAAAGAGTTACTTCTTCTTTGGGAAAGATTCCTGCGATTGCAACTCCAAGCCCTGATTCAAAATGGCTGCGTAGCGCATATTTGGATAGAATTGAGCGTGGTGCCGTACAGTGCGCTATCAGCATTTCGGCTAAATCATCCTCTTTCTTAGCAATTATATTAGAAGGGTTGGCCATCCAGCCAATTTGTCCTGTCAAAGAACGAATCCAGCTTAGACCGATAATTGAAGGAATGTCCCCTTCGCAGCCCGCATCGATTCCATCATCTGAAAGTTGAGATAGAGCAAGGCAACCTGTGCTCTTATCTTTTAGAACAAGATCGAAACAGCGTAAAGTAAGTGAGGAAAGTCTATATCGATCCACAAGGATTCTTAGAGCCTGCAATATCTCTATCGACTTCAGCAAGTCTGTATCGTTTGATTCAGCAAAGAATTCTGCTTTTTCTTGTAAATCCTCAATAATGGGAGTTTCCAAGGAATTGGAACGTATCTCTCCGATATTCTGCAGGAGCTCTTCCAAAGGAATGTTGATAAGCTTAACACCCCATGAGTTTAGAGCTACAAGCGAATCCTGACTTGAGGCAATGAGCCAGTCCGAGGGCTTACCCACTACACCAATTCTGCAGTTTCTCATTGCGATTTTGCTCTGACAAACGGCAATTATATCCTCTAGCTCTTCAGCATCGAATGCACCCGAGGTATCGGCTTGAAGAATCAATCCCTTCCCGCCATCTTGTCTGATCTTTGCAAGAATCTCAAGAGAAGCAGACAGAGAGTTTTGCGATGGATGAGCCAATAGAACAATGGGCATTTTGAGCTCTAGCATTCTTTCTTTGGAAATCAACCTCATGGCTTCAGACTCAGTTCCGCCTGTGAGAACGAGAATGAAAAGCGGTAGTGCAGAATTTCTTGGGTTGATCAAAGTAGATCCAAGACTCAGCAATTCGCCTCCAGCTCTTTGAAGATTATCCTCAAAAGCACTAAGCAGTCTCATTTTTTGTGGTTCTTCGTGCAGAATAGACGAAACCACTACAAACTGAAAAATTGCCATATAAAACCTCATCAACCGAGTTCTTCAAGGCATTCAATTAGAAATCGATTTAGTATATCAAAATTGTATGGCTTAAGAGCAATAAGATCTCCACTCCGGATTATTTCACTATTCCATCGTTTGAGAGTAAAAGGTATGCATTCCTCGAGATTTATTCCAAAAAGCGAGGTTATTCTTTTTTTATCGATCCCACGCGATGTCCTGAAACCCATCATCAAAAATTCGAACAGGGCTGTCTTTCTATCGATTATCTCAATGTCTTTAGGAATCTCCGTTGGCGATTGAATATATGAGTTTATGTCTTTTGTCTCTGTGATTCTGAGAATAGTGCCTAACTCCTGGCTGTTTTCGCAAGCAGGATATTGGATTGTGCTCACTCCTCCACATCCTACCCCAAGATATGGCTCCATCTTCCAATATGCAGCATTGTGCCTGCATTCATGACCTAATTTGGCATAGTTCGAAACTTCATATCGATGAAAACCTTGGCTTTCTAAATAAATATCAATCCTACGCCGCTCTTCTGCCAATTCATCTTCATCAAGCATGGCAAATTCCCCAGAAGAAACTTGGCTTTCAATCAAAGTTCCTTTCTCCAGAGTTAGGTCATATATTGAAATGTGTGAAACTCGACTTACAAGGTATTCGAGTGATTGCAATATATAGCTTTTGCCTTTGTGCCTTTTATCACCTTTATGAGGAATATGAGGAATACCTAGTAGCAGATCCACAGATATTTCAAATGGATACTCGCATAGAAGTTCTATGGCTTGTATCGCATCATCGATAGATCCTACTCTTCGAAGAATAGGCCATTCTTCTTCTGAAAGAGTCTGAATTCCTAGAGAGATGCGATTGACTTTCGTGCAAGCGAGCATATCGAGTAAGGCCTTGTCAAGACTTTCGGGATTAGCTTCGATTGTCCACTCGCAATATCTGTCTGCATGTGGTTCTAGCCTGTCGATTAGTTTTTTAAGCACTTGCTTATCGAGTACTGATGGTGTTCCTCCGCCAAGGTAGATTGTCGAAAAAGATCCCGCCCGAAAAAGCTTCGACCAATTTTGAAAATTTAAAAGTATTGCTTGCACATAGGAAATTTGATAGTCCAATGAACAAATGTGCGAATTATTTGCGAACGGCACGGAGAAAAAATCGCAATAAGAACACCGATCCGTACAGAATGGAATATGAACATAAAGCGAATGTATTTCGAATGGATCTATATTCGAAAATGTTATTCCCTCATGTTCGTGGATATGTAAAGCCATTGGCTTCATTGTACCTTTCCTATTCGAGCTAATGGCCATATCCTCAAGACTACTCTGCCTTTGATTCGAGAGGGCAAAACAATTTGACTACCTGTCATACTGAAATTATCACCTTGAGAGTCCGTAGCAAGCTTAAAGACTGTCCATGTCTTGAGGTTATTCTTTTCCTGCTGGATACCCTGAATTCTCATTACCGCAGGAAGACTGAAGGTTTTGCCAAATTCGGTTGCCAAAAGCGAATATTTCTGCAGAGTAATAAATCTCAATACTGAATCTTTAATCATTGCTATAGAGGGTAGTATGAATTCCGACCCATCTCCCACAAGAACGACATCACCTTTTTTTGGCAAGCCGGCTATACCGATGGATTTTTCTTCCGCAAAAAGCAGACATGGTACAACTATAACTATATCGCCATCTCTGAGCGTTGGTTTCATAAGGTCCCCACGAATCTTCCAAGTCTGAAATATAAAGGTCCTTATGATAATGCACAAAATGATAAAAACAGTTATGTATATAAGTATTCTGTTTCGAGCCTTTTTCCGTTCTATTTTCTCTGCATATCGTATGGGGCGCTTGGCGAACATACAGCGTCACTCTCAATGGATGCTGCCAATTCGGCTAAATGGGAAGTAAATAAACAAGGCATGTCCTAGCACTTTTTTTTCGGCGATTGGTCCAAAATATCTTGCATCGCGCGAATTGTCTCGGTTGTCGCCCATAGGGAAAATCCGCGAATCCGCAATATACCATCCATTCTTATAGCGCTGCGCAAGCTGAGCGTTTCGGGAATTGGAAGGATCTGCATCTCGTAAAGTAGTCACACGAATCATGTCGTATTGAAAAGCGTCCTTATTTGCATTTTGCACAGATGGCATACCTACTCGAGAAGGAAGAGGAAGATCAAGCTCAGCATAGGCCGAAGCTATGCCGACATTGTCTATCTCTGAATACTCGCTTGAATTTACTAATCTTTGCATCTTAACAGGCAATCCAAGACCTTCCATCAACATCCGCTCATCTAAGAATTCCGAGGAGCCGATAGGCTTTATTGATACTTCACCATTTCTTACACGAAGAGTATCTCCTCCAACCCCTATAGCTCGCTTTATTAGATAATGCACTCGTGGCTCTCCGGTTGCTTCTCTGTCTATGTCGACAAGGGTAAATGTGACCATGTAAAGCAATTGTTGAAAAATCGTATAGATTGGCCCGCGCGAGAGATAGGTAGGATTTTCAAAGACAATTACATTCCCTCGTTTTGGTTTGGAAATTCCTGGGGTCTTTAAAACACCAGGCAAAAGTTCGGGTCCATAGGAGAGTTTGTCTACAAAAATCATATCTCCCACTAGAAGTGTCTTTTCCATTGATCCCGATGGTATTCGATAGTTTTGAAAAAAATACTGATTTATAACAAGTACAACGCAAGCAGCCCAGAGAATAGCATATATCCAGTCCAAAATCGGATGGCGCTTTTGCTGTTTCATCTTTGCACGGAGGGATCTTTGTTTCCTTCTTGTGAGCAAGTCTTCAGAAAACACAACAAGCCTATCGCAAATATCCATATTCTTCATTCCGATTCCAAGCTATCATGAGCATATATCGTTGACAAGACGGTGCCCATCGGCTAGGCTGCTTTTACAATGAAAGAGAGTGAAAAAATCACCGATCTGGATATTGAAAAGGTCAAAATAACTTTAAAGCCAATCTTTGGCATTAGGCCACGTATATACATACCGATTATCTATGCACTAATAATACTTATCATTCTTTTTTTCCTTTTGATCAATCCTGGCCTTTCTAACCCAGGCGCCAAGCTAAGCTTCGAAGGTAATCCAAATATAGCAGCTCTTTACATAGAAAATAAATATATAGGAAATACTTCTGATGGGATAAAGCTTAGACCTGGCTCTTATCAAATCCAAATACGCAAGCGTGGCTTCGAGCCTAAAACAATAGACATTAAGGTACCAAACCGTATATTTGCTACTCTTATATTGCCACCCAGAGTCAGAATACAATATGAATTAGAAGCAGAATCGCTGGAATCCATACTTATCCCATCTTTTAGAGAATTCTCATCTTGGTCCCTTTCTGGTAGACCAAGCGCTATTTACCAGCTACCGATGGTACTATCTGAAGCTTCGAAAGATCTTGTTGCCTTGCCCCCAGCGGATAGAGTGTCGATAGCCAAGCCTCTACTTGCAGCAGGCTTGAGCGCTGCTCAGAATAGCTCGTCTATTCGTGATGTGATATTTGCGAGCTTTTCACTTGGTGCGCCTAGCGCAAGTCCATTGGGATTTGTATCTATGGCTCGCAATGTTACCGCATTGCTTGCAAGTTCAAAGAACTATGTAGCAGCATTTTCGGAAATAGCTCCTGAAAGAACAGATGATACAATAAGAGGAGCTCTATCAACTTTAGAAAAAGAGACTTCGACATTTGAGACAACTCTGTATAATTCTATCGGTGTACATATGGTTGGACCTCACTCTTTCATTATGTTTAATGGAGGAAATCTGAAAGGCCTTACAATCACGCCTGGTGGCACTAGAGTCCCCTATATTGCTTATGTTCCCGAGTTTGGTCTTTCAAGCACCGAAGTTACACAGCGACAATTTGCAGGTTTTTTAAAGGAGAATCCTGAATGGATGCCAGAAAACCGCGCAACTTTGATTGGAAAGGGATTTGTTGACAGTTCCTACCTTGCAGACTTTGATATCTCAAGCCCAAGCGATAAGCCGATAACGGGTGTCTCTTGGTATGCTGCGAATGCTTATTGTGCATGGCTCAGTAAGAATGCCCCATTAGGCTATAAAGTCGAACTTCCCACAGAAGCCATGTGGGAAATGGCTGCAACCCAAGCCTCTCGAAAAATAGCGGATCTTGGAGTATTCAGCAATCGTTCTTCCTCTGGGCCGATTTCTGTTGGATATTCGGGCCATGATGCATCAGGTTTCTCTGATCTCTTTGGAAATGTCTGGGAATGGACTTCTGATAGTTTTAGACCTTATAAATGGATCGTAGAAGACTCTCCTGCTTTTGATATCCTTGCCAATTCAGGCGATTCAAAGACGGTAAAAGGGGGCTCGTGGGCTAATAATGCTGATCAAATCTCTATTGAATCACGAGGCCCTATGCCTGCCGATCATTCTTCCGAATTTTTAGGATTTAGACCTGCTCTGATAAGAAAATGAAAACACAAGACTCCATAAAGACCATAGCCATTAATCGCCGAGCGCGTTTTGATTACGATATTGAAGAAAGACTTGAATGCGGTATTGTTTTATTTGGTTCCGAGGTAAAGTCAATCAAAGAAGGAAGAGTTAGTTTTAGCGACGCCTTTGCGGAGATAAAGGGACAGGAAGTATGGCTCAATAATCTGCATATTGCGGATTATCCTCATTCTTCGATTTTTCGTCACGATCCGGACAGGCCAAAAAAACTTCTTCTACATCGTCAAGAAATCAAGCGACTCGACCGGCGAGTCAGAGAAAAGGGATTTACCTTAATACCATTGAGCATTTATCTCAAGCATGGTCTTATAAAGCTCGAACTGGGTCTCTGCCGCGGCAAAAAAGCATACGATAAGCGAGCTGAAATAAAAGCTCGGGATCTGGATCGTGAAATAAGACGAGAATTCAAAGTAAAAGATTGGTAACTTCAATGCGAATAACAGGCGGCGAATATTCAGGAAGAATCGTCAAAATGCCTGAAGGAGACTTGAGAATAAGGCCTTCAATGGATAGGATGCGCCAATCTGTATTCGATGTCCTTGGCGATTTGCAAGGCTATTCATTTCTCGATCTCTTTGCAGGTTCAGGAATCCTTGGGCTAGAAGCGGCATCGCGCGGAGCTAATCCTGTTGTCTGCATTGAAAAAGATAGAAAAAAATTTCCAGTTTTGCTGCAAAATGCATCTATAGCTCAGCCTGCGATATTCTGTAAGGCCATGCCAGCGGAGACCTTCATTTTGCGCAATAAGCAAGCATTTGACATTATTTTTCTAGATCCCCCCTTCGACTATAAATTCAAGCTTCAACTACTCGAACGACTCGATCGATCCGCTTCTATTCATAATGGAAGCCTAGTCCTCATCCACTTTCCTCATGAAGACAAGCTGCCAGAACAAATATCTCGACTAAAATGTTATGATATAAGGATCTTTGGTCGTTCTATTGTGCATTTTTATAGAAGAATATGATATCTTATTTATTATTAAATCTTCGAAAATGTTGCATTGATATGAATTAAAAGGTATAATAAAAACTGTAAAAAGAGTTAAAGAAAGACGGAAAGAGTCAGGTAATAAATAATTCGGCCATAAGGAGCCATATTTAAAAATACTTTCCGCCAAGAGGTAAAAAGCAATGAGTGATATGCCGTCTTTGCCCTACAATGATGATTTTTTCGAGATTCCTAATGAAATCCAATTAGAGAACACAGAGGTCGCAGAAATCTCAAAAAAGGGCTATCAGCTCCTAAAAGAGAACCGCTTCGATGAAGCAGTCGAATGCTTTATTCAAATTCTTGAAAAAGATAAAGAGAATAACTATGCCCTTGTTGGCTTGGGAGATGCCGCTCGCAAGCAAGAGCGATTCAAAGAAGCTGCCGATTACTATAGACGTTGCTTAGTTTTTCATCCAGGCAACAGCTATGCATTATTCGGGCTAGCAGACTGCTACAAGGCTCTCAACCAATTCCAAAAAGCCATCGAAATCTGGGAACAATACCTTCTCCATGACAACACAAACATCACTGTATTGACACGCGTTGCTGATGCGTATCGTAAGGTTCGTGACTTTCGGAAATCCAAGTCTATTTATCATCGTGTTCTCGAACTTAATCCAGATAATCACTATGCCCTTATTGGCCTAGGGCACTTACACTATGATTTTAAGGAGTATAAGGAAGCCCTCTCTTACTGGCAGCGCATGGTCGAGTTGGAAGGCGACAATGTCGACATCAGAGTCCTTACTGCCATTGGAAACTGTTATCGCAAGCTAAAACATTTCGATAAAGGTATCCCAATCTTTGAGAAAGCACTCGAAAAAGAGCCAGATAACTTCTATGCCCTTTTCGGCATAGCCGATTGTTATCG
This sequence comes from Spirochaetaceae bacterium, assembly GCA_003452735.1. GTDB lineage: Bacteria > Spirochaetota > Spirochaetia > Treponematales > Rectinemataceae > Rectinema. The sequence goes on along the minus strand of DMNL01000041.1, from coordinate 27,547 downwards.
AGGAGTAGGCAAACAAAATATGTCCCTGGTTTATTGGAATAAGATCTTGGAAAAAGATCCCAAGAATAAGGTTATTCTGACTCGCGCGGGAGATGCATATCGGAATATGGGCGATTTTGAAAAAGCCACAGAATATTACCAGAATGCTCTCAATATAGAGTTCGACATCTATGCAGTCTTAGGTCTCGCCGTAATTGCCAGACAGCAGGGCAAGTACGATGAAGCCATTGCCAGCCTGCGCTCGCTCTTACAAAACGATCCAAAGAACTATCGTATCTATGTAGAGCTCGCTCAGACTTATCTAATGAATAATCAGCGCCAAATGGCAGTCGAAATACTTACTGAATTTCAGCAGATGGGTATAAAAAATCCAGTTATTCAGGATGCCTTGTTTAAACTGACAGCCAAGACATGAATTACAATTCCGCTGAGGAACTAAATATAGTCTATCCGAGCGGCCTATCTCAGGAAGAATTGGTCGCTATCTTATCTGAAGAACCTCTATATCGTGCAAAACAAGCATTTTTATGGTTATCTAGAGGAGTAAGGTCATTCGAAGAGATGACCAATCTCCCGGTAGCTCTTAGAGAAAGACTAGCCGAGCATTTCAATGGCCAAGTCCGCTCATCGAGAGTCGAAAACGAGTTTTCTGATAAAGACGGCTCCCTTAAGCTATAGATAAGGCTTCGCGACGGAGCTGCTGTAGAATGTGTGCTTCTTGAAGATATCGAAGGAAGAAAGACAGCTTGTCTTTCTAGCCAAGTGGGATGTGCCATGGGATGTGCATTCTGCAAGACTGGCACGTTAGGATTTCTCAGAAACCTTGGACCAGACGAAATAGTCGAACAATTTCATTATCTTCGCGAGCGCTGTGGATTTATTTCCAATGTTGTATTTATGGGCATGGGAGAGCCGCTGCTTAATCTCGACAATGTCAGAAAAAGCATTTACATTCTCTCGAATCCAGCAGGCATTGGATTGTCGATGCGGAAAATAACCATATCCACTAGTGGTATTGTTCCTGGCATTATAGACCTTGCAAAAAATGGCCCAATTGTGCGCCTAGCCGTCTCTCTCACCTCCGCTGACCCTTATATTAGAACAGAGCTTATGCCTGTCAATAGGAAATGGCCTCTCGATGTTCTAAAACCAGCCCTTCTCGAATATCAGAAAAGCACCAATGATCGCATTACATTTGAAGTCGTTCTTATCGGAGGTTTGAATGTGAGAGAAAAGGATGCAATTGAGCTAGCGAACTGGATCACTCCGATCAAATCTCAGGTTAATCTTATCCCATGGAATCCTATAAATGGAATGCCTTTCAAAACTCCAACTGTCCGTCAAATCGAAAAATTTTCACAGATCCTTTTGGAAAGAGGTATCGTAACTGTTCGACGGATGAGCCGTGGCCGCGGTGTAATGGGAGCTTGTGGGCAGCTAGGAGATACCCTTTCTTTTTGCGATTTTACGCTCAAGCCGAGCAATACGATGATCAATAGAGGCAATGACTGAGAGCTGGGCCGCCATATCTTTGTCCTTTCTTTCGATTGCGCCTGAGTAACCAAAATTGCATGCTAAATCATGAGCTTTTCGAGCCCAGATTAGAGCTGTATCATCATCCTTGAATCTATGTTCGAAGAGCTTCGCTTTTGCCACACACCCATATAGGAATTCTTCATCCATAGAGAGTACTATCTCTGAGAATAATTCCCAGTCCTTGTCTTTTCTTGCTAGCTTTGCGAGGTATTGATGCACTCTTCTCATTATTTCTGTAGATAAATCATTGTCTTCATGGTTCTTATAGATCATATAGAGTAGTGATTTTGCATCCTCTAGCCTTCCAAGCTTACATAGACGATGAACTAGGCCTAATGGATCTACTGCATCTTCGATAACAGCTCTATATGGATCGCGATACGCCGATTCGGTATGGAAAAATAGCTTGGCAAGCGAGACCACATCCATAATATTGTGCTGCCATACCATTTCCATCAGCGCCTTTTGATTTTCGTTGAGAGAATCGCTTTTTACATAATCCAGCCAAACTTTTGGAATTGCAGCTCCAGGAATATCAAATTCTCTTGTTATTTTAAGGATGAATCTTTCCATAGAGGAGAGAGAACATGAGTCTAGAATTTTACCCCAGAATCGTCGGCAGTCTTGAAGTACATCGATATGTAATCTAGCTGGCATTATAATTCCATTTAGTATGCATCGCGACTGGAGCAGTGGAATATCGAATGCTGCTCCATTATAGCTTGCAATACAATCTCCAGCCGAAAGTTGTGAGATCACCACTGAAAGAAAATCGCGCTCTCCTGGATAATCTTCGAGGAATACTTGGTTGAGAATTAGATTCCTTCCTTCGAAGCGAGCGGTGGTCGAAAGAAAGGCAATAGTCCCTGCACCACCTGAGAGTCCGGTAGTCTCAAGATCGAAGAATACTATTTTATCGGCGGCTATTTGAAATGCTGGAGCCTGAGAATCAATACTTTCTTCAATCTCAGAGGAATGCAATGATCTTAGGATACTAGGATAGAAAAAAGAAGGAACAATAAAGATAGGTCCTTGAATCTCTCTAGTCCATACATAAGGCAATATATTATGCCAGTTTTCTGGCATATTTCTTTCTCTTGAAGCTGAAGTGTTTTTTTTGGTTTTTTCGCTCTTAATCAAAGCAAGGCGTTCTTTAAGATTCACTTACTGAACTCCTTATTTGCCTAATATCTATGTCGTTGCATACAGAGATGATTGAAATAATTCAAGAACATGAAAGCAGGTTTAAGAGCTTTAGGGATGCCGCCTTAGTATCAGGATTTGCATTTTCTACACCAATACACGAAGGGCAACCGCCAAGGCATGGACAACTGGCAATCCTTTCAATTGTAGATCTAATAATCCCACTCATATTCGAGCAAAGCGCCTCTGCTATTCCTGTACCACCAGGATACATGTCATAAAAATATATGACAGGGCTTTTATAAAAAGGATCTATTGCACGAGAAGCAACCCCGATATCGTGGATATCGCAGAGGATTTTAGCTGGAGCAAGTTGGCGTATCAGATTAGCAATACCATACACTATGGAATTAGCTAGCTCTGGCCCAAATTGGCTCAAGAATTTACCACTCTGACTCTGAGGGTCGACAACCATCATAAGAGATCGAGTCTGCATTTCCTCTGGCTCCTGCCATATCTCTCCATATCCGATATTTTCATGTGTGTTGAAACGCAATTTCTTATACTTTTCAACCTGGCTTCGCACAAGAATGTCTCCAAGTATAAGACGAAACTCGCTATGCGATTCAGTGGAATCCTCAGTAAGCAGTTCGATATCGCGCTTTACAATTGAATCAGTCCAATAATCAGCGTCGCTTGACTCTACAAGACATATACGCTTCTCGAAATCAAGCGTTTTTACCTGGTACTGTGTGCCCAGGTGAATATAAATCGCTTTTTCAAAGAGCAGCTCTTTTGCACTTGGCCGATCCATTTCTCCAATAACATCATGATGCCCATTGCTTATGTCGACTATAACGACATTTTCTGTAGTGGCGGAACGAAGCGATATTTTTTCTCCAGGATAACCTTCTCCTGACCAGAAGTATCTACCTTCAACATGACGCACTATACCTTCTTCCTCCAAGTATTCGAGCGCTTCACTGGTGAGCTCGGCGGCTTTTCGATTCGAATTATCAGGAGAAAATGCCTCATCATCCAAGAAAGGAAGCTCAAAGGCAGCACACTTGAGATGATCTGTAAATATATAGGGATTGTATGCATCGATATGGGCTTGCTCTGCTCCTCTTGATAGGAAATATTCGGGGTGAGATACAAAATACTGATCGAGAGGTGAAGAAGAAGCTACATAAACAGCAAGAGAGAGGCCTGAAGTTCGACCTGCTCTACCCGCTTGTTGCCAAAAGGAAGCAATGCTTCCAGGATATCCTGTTATTACAGCAGCATCGAGCCCACCTATATCAATACCAAGCTCTAGAGCATTGGTCGAGACAACCCCATGAACAGTTCCATTTCTCAAGCCTCTTTCTATTTCTCTTCGCTCTGATGGAAGCAAACCCGAACGATATGGTTTTACCACAATACCATAGTTGCGATTATATGGATTTTCGAGTTTCTGATTTAGATAATGGGCAAGAAGCTCTACTTGAAGCCGTGATCTAGAAAAAAGGATTGTCCGTATACCCTTTTGTAATAGCCATAGCATTACAGACTCAGCTTCGAGAGCATTCGAACGCCTTAAGCCCTGTACTTCGTCTATTAGAGAAGGATTGATGCAAACTAGAATTTTTTCTCCACTTCCTGCTCCGTTTTCTTCTATTATCTCAACCTTTCGCTCTATATAATGCTCAGCTAATTCCTGTGGATTTCCGATCGTGGCAGATGAAAAGATGAAAGACGGCGAAGATCCATAGAATTTGGCAATTCGAAGTAATCGTCTTATGACAGAAGCGACATGGCTTCCAAAAACGCCTCGATAAGCATGAAGCTCATCCACGACAATGAACTTCAGATTAGAGAAGAACCTAACCCATTTTGTGTGGTTAGGAAGTATGCCAGCATGGAGCATATCTGGGTTGGAAATGATTATGCGACCATCTGTTCGTGCTTTGGAGCGAATATCCGATGGAGTATCCCCATCGTAAGTATTAATAGGCAAACCGATACTTCCAGCTAGCATAACCTCATTGAGCCCACTTTGCTGATCTTGAGATAGAGCTTTTGTGGGAAATAGGTAGAGCGCTCTAGCATTCGGCATCTCAAGGAGAGTCTGAAGGATGGGAAGATTGTAGCAGAATGTCTTTCCAGAGGCTGTCGGTGTTACAATTACTATATCATGTCCACTACGAACTAAATCATAGGCCTTCCGTTGATGTGTGTAGAGAGAATCTATACCCCTTTTATGCAGCGCTTCAGAAAGTATTGGCGATAAATCATCTGGGAATGGCATGCAATCAGCACTTTTCGCTGGTATTCTGGATGACCAAGCAATCTCGCTGCTTTCTGCCAACCAGGATACGAATTCACCATAGATTGCATTTGCGGATTCAGAATTCATAAGTTATACTGTAGTCATCAAAACAAAAAAGGTAAATCAGCAGCTGATAAGAAAGGAGCATATATGGCAGAAATTCTTTCTATCGTGTTAGGGGGCGGCAAGGGAACTCGTCTATTTCCCCTCACAAAGGAGAGAGCCAAGCCTGCCGTTCCGTTTGGTGGGAAATACCGAATTGTCGACATACCCCTCTCAAACTGTATCAATTCGGGCTTTAGGAAGATCTATATTCTCACACAATTCAACTCAGCTTCCCTTCACCTTCACATCTATCGTTCCTACAATTTTGACCGTTTCTCTAAGGGCTTTGTTGAAATTCTAGCTGCGGAACAGACTCATTCGCATTCTGGATGGTATGAAGGAACTGCGGATGCGGTCAGAAAGAATCTTATTCACTTCCGACCACACAATCCGACTCATTATTTGATTGTCTCAGGTGATCAGCTTTATCGTATGGATCTAGCCGAGATGTTCAAAGAACATATCGAGTCTGGCAGTCGCCTTACGGTTGCAGGGACCTTGGTTGATCGAGAAACTGCCAGCTATCTTGGAATTATTAAGATAAAAGCAAATAGCAGTATCGATAGTTTCTTGGAAAAGCCTGGTCCTACTAAGGACATCCATGAATATGAGGTGCCAAAAGACCTAAAACCAGACACGGCCAATCCCAGTAAACCATATCTAGCAAGCATGGGTATATATATATTCGATGCCTCCCTAATAGAGGAAACCATGCAACTGGACGCGAATGATTTTGGCAAGGAGATTATTCCATTTGTGGTTTCAAAGGAAAAGGTAAATGCATATGTCTTCGATGGTTACTGGGAGGATATTGGAACAGTTCGTAACTTCTATGAAGCCAATATCGAGCTCACAGACATAAACCCAAAATTTAATTTTTATGACGAACAATCGCCAATATATACGCATGCACGCAACTTGCCAGCTTCTAAACTCAACTATTGCACATTGAATCAAGCTCTGGCCAGCGATGGTTGCATAATAACTAATGCGTCGATTACTCGATCAATTGTAGGTATTCGCACTGTTATCGAATCAGGAGCTAGCCTTGATGGGGTTGTGTGTATGGGTTCAGACTACTACGAAAGTGCAGCAGAAAAAGATGATAATCGCAGAAAGAATATTCCCGATATTGGTATCGGAGGTGGCTCTATCATACGCCAAGCAATAATAGATAAGAATGCTCGTATTGGCTCGAACTGCCGCATTGGAATCGATACTCTTGTGCGCCAAGAAGGCGAATATAGCACTCATTATATAGTGGACGGAATTATCGTCATTCCAAAGAATCAGATAGTTCCTGATGGTACAGTAATTTAATTATTGTTAGCTCAATTAACGCTCATTCAATAAGCGCTCTTTTTGGCCACAAAACTCATAGGCTCTGCTAGGCTAGGGTCATCTTTGAGATAGTGCTCTACTATTTCTTGCTGAGTAAGACCTTCTAGTTCATGGCTCATATAATGAATCCAAAGCTCATCCTCCTTGGACTTCACTTCAATCTTTCTACACCAATAATCTGGAAGGATAGGCAAGCGCTGAGGTATATAATCTTTTACCTTATAGTCATGAACCGCTATCTTTACATCGCTTCTCGGCAAGCCTCGCTCCATTATAACTCGAGCTAGATAGTTTATGGTTCGACCCGAGTCGAAAACATCGTCGACGAGCAACACTTTATCGCCATGCCGCAGGAAATCGGGATTATAGGTCCATCCATCGATCTTGATTGATTCTTGTTGATCAAAACCAGTATATGACCTTGCTACAACTGCAGCATAAAAAACAGGACGCCCATCATCTTTTACAAACTTGAAATATTCGCTTATCACATTGCCCATGTAGGCTCCACCCCTAAGAGAAACATAGATTATATCTGGAATAAAGCCATCTCTATAAATCTTATAGGCAAGCTTGATAGCATTATTTCGGACTGTATCGTAAGTTACGAATTCCTTATGCATAGAATCCCTTCTTGAAAAAACAAGTGAAGCCTCCTTGAAAAAACAAGTGAAGCCTCCATAAGGAGGCTTCACTTATCGAATGACTTTCCCTAGAAAAGGAATATATACTTACTTCCTTACATAAGCAAGGGTCTCGATTGTTTGCCCATTTCGATTGACGGTGAAAACTAGCTTTTTCTCGGATTCTTTAGCTAGCAGTTCGTAGAAATCTTTAAGATCGCTGATGTTCTTGTTATTGATTTTAGTGATAATGTCTCCGCTCTGCAGGCCCATTGATGCCGCAGGCGATTTTGCAAGAACATCGACAACAAGAGCTCCACGTACTCCGCTGGGTATTTTTTTCTGATCGACAGAGTCCGATTTGAGCGAAATAACAGTCACACCTGGGAATATATTGGCATTGTTCGACGCAATCGCATTATCTCTAAGCTCAATTTTTGTGTTCGCAGTCATCACAACTCCGCTTCGAATGAATTCCAATTTAACCGTAGAACCAGGTTTGATGTCTCCCACTACCCTTACCAGTTCATCTGTGCTCTGAATCGTCTTTCCGTTGACGGCTGTAATGAAATCTCCAGGCAAGATTCCAGCCTTATCTGCTGGACCATTGATGAAAACATGGCTGATAAAAGCACCTTTCTTGCCTTCGAGACCAAGTTCTTTAGCACTTGCCTTGTCTTGAGAGATATTGGAGAGACTTACACCTAACCAGCCATATTTGACAGTTCCATTTACTATAAGGTCATCGATCGCATCTTTTACATTATTTATAGGAATAGAAAAACCTAGGCCCACTGATCCTCCGCTAGGGGATGCAATCCATGTATTTATGCCTATAACTTCTCCGTTGATGTTTACTAGAGCTCCTCCGGAATTACCTTTGTTAATTGCTGCATCGGTTTGAATAAAATCATTGATATTTTCTTCCGGACCTCCGGTTCTCCCCAATGCGCTGATAATGCCAGCGGTAACTGAGGCGATATAACCGAATGGACTCCCAACCGCGATTGCCAAATCTCCAACTTGTAATTTAGATGAATCGCCAAGCTTTGCAATCGCGATGTCAGAATCATCTGTCTCGAATTTTACAAGAGCTATATCTTTCCGCTCATCTGATCCAACGAGCTTGCCTTCGTATTCACGGCCATCGCTCAACTTTACGGTAATCTTTGTAGCATTCCCTGCAACATGATGATTGGTCAAGACATAGACTGTCTTCCCAGTCCTCCGCACTATTACGCCAGAACCGAGACCTTCTTGGGGCTGGAATTGATCTGGAAAAGGACTGTCAGGCCCAAAGAAGAAATAAAATGGAAATGATGGCGTTTGTTGTTGAGTCTGCTGGACACCCTCAACTACATCGAGCTCTACGACCGAAGGGAGTACAGTCTTTGCAATATTGCGCAGCGCATTCTGCACTGATTCTGCAGTCTCTATTGAAGCTTCAATGTCGGGACTGCTTATCATGGATGGACTCTCGGCTTTGACTACTGGAAGAGAAGAGCTCTCTGATGTTGGAGCCCTAAATAGAAATGCAAGGCCGAATCCTAATACTATTCCAAGAATAACAAGATTCGCGACGAAAAAATCCCGTGAATATAATTTCTTTCTTAAAGACATGGTCGATATCCTCCGTTATTTGACAGAGTAATTGCAAACTGTATCCAATATAATAAAATTAAACTCTTCCATGAACTCTAAAATAGATAAAAAATTAGAAAAAGAAATGAAAAAATATTACCATTTCGTTAGAACTTCGTGTCCTGAATCAGTTACGAGAACAGTATGCTCAAAGTGAGCTGAAAGCGAACCATCCATCGTTACAACTGTCCAATCGTCGTCGAGCACACGTACATCGCTTGTGCCTATATTGATCATGGGCTCGATTGCTATGACCATTCCTGGCATTAGCCTCGGATTGGGGCCTGGCGAGACATAGTTTGGAATTTGAGGGTCTTCGTGGATTTCTAGTCCAACTCCATGACCGCAATATTGTCGCACCAGTTTGAACCCATTCTTGGTTGCATGGGAAAAAACAGCCCTAGAGATATCCGAAACACGCGCATGCGGTTTTACTTGTTCTATAGCAAGCTCAAGGCTTTCTCTCGTTACTTTTAGCAATTTTTGCGTTTCCTGAGCTATGGATCCAACAGGCAATGTGATAGCTGCATCAGAGAAATAACCATTTAGGTTGATACCACTATCTATGCCAACTATATCGCCTTCATGGAAAGGCCTATCGTTAGGTATGCCGTGTATGACTACCTCATTTACGGAAATACAGAGAGTAGCAGGATAGCCCTCATATCCAAGAAAAGCGGGCTTTCCTCCATGTTTTATTATAAAATCGTAGGCAAATCTGTCCAAATCCTTGGGCGTATTACCGGGCTGCACTTGAAGCTTTAGCTTCTCATAGAGTAAAGAGAGCAAATCACAGGATGATCGAATTCCCTCGATTTGCCTTTCATTTTTGATTCGAATCATATGGTTATCCGAAAAAGTCCTTTCTTATGCCATCTAGCACACCATTAATAAAACGGTAAGATTCTTCACTGCCGTATTCTTTTGCAATTTCAATCGCTTCGTCGATGCTGATCTGTGCTGGAATATCCTGTTGAAATACCAGGCTGTATGTTCCAACCCTTAGAATTGCCAAATCAACTTTTCGAAGTCTTTCGAAGGTCCAGTGTTCAAGATGTTTTTTTATTAAATCATCGATAGAATCGATCTGTTCAATAGTCCCGATTATCAGCAATTTAGCAAAATCTAGAATCTCGATTTCATAGCGTGCTTTCTTATTCTCATCTAGCCACTCGAAAGATAATATATCCTCAAGTTCTTGATGAGACATATCCCAAGCATATATAGCCTGTACTGCAAGAATTCTTGCCTTTCTTCTAGAAGCCACCTGAATCGTCCCTTACCAATTTAAGTTTTCCGAATAAATCTTGATAGTTGCTTCTTTACGCAGTGCTTCGATGAGATCCGCTTCAGCCTTGTTCAAAAAGGCTTGTTGTTTCTCGGATGCAAGCTGAATAGCAAGGAACTCCTGCACTGTCAAATTTTGATTTCCTGGGACTGGATCTGAGAGTGTCAGCTGCTTTTGAGCTAGAAATTCGTTGACACGGACAATCCTGTAGCCCACTGGCGTTTCGATAACGGGAGTAATTTCGCCCACATTTGCTTGAAATGCCGCATTGAAAAACTCATCGCCAAATATCGATTTGCTCTGTTGAGTCTTTTCTAGATACATTGATGGAATTGCCTTGTATCCAGCTTGATCGCTAGCGCGAAGCACATATTCATCGAATTTTGTAGGATTTGATTTGAGAGAGACCGAGATTGAGTTTATAAGCTCTTTTGCTTTTGCAATCTCGGCATTGGTTTTACCTTTAGTATCCACATAAATCACACTGATTCGAATTGTATCAGGTCTCACAAGCGAAGCCTTTGCCAGATCATAGGCTTTCAAGATTTCATCTGCAGTCGGTGCCTTGAGCGCAACCTTTAGCTCATCTTGTCTCTTGGTTTGAATATAGGTCTCGAAAAGCAACCGTTGACGAACAAAAGTAGCAGGATCTACAAATACGCCAGAAGCACGAAGTGATTTCTCTAGGTCAGCATCTGTGGCGCCTGTACCTAACTGAGATCTGAGCTGTGATAGCGCGGCATTTACCTGAGCTTCCGATACCGAGATTTTTTCGCGCTCGCAAAACTGCAAGAACAGCATACTATTTATTCTCGCATCGAGAACATCCTTTCTTTGATCTAATGTCAGCTTTACACCTACTGAATTCTCTAGCTTTTCAACATCAGTTCGTAGCTGGCGAACTGAAATAACCTCTTGCTTTACAAGTTTTATTGTTGCTGCTGGTTTATCTATGCTGGTCTGTGCAAAGGCTGAAATTGCTGTAAACAGAAAGACTAAAAAACAAGTTGCTATTCTCTTCATAACATTATGCTCGCTCTCGATATTATTTATTAACAAGCACGATACGGTGCTGGTCAGTATACCCTATCTTGTGCAACCTGCTGCTCAAGTGCACGCTGAACTTTTGCGTGCAATGCATCAAAGCCAGCAAGCTTGGGATAGATCTGCGATATTTGCATGAGAGTTTCTGCGGCTCTGTCTGCTTCTCCTCTATGCACTAAGATTTCGACTTTTTTTCTAAGATATTGCGCAGTCTCTCGCGGCGAAATTCCTAATTCAATCGCTTCATCTAGCCTATCTAGATAATCGTCTTCGTCTATCTTTCCAGGCAATTTCTGCAAAACAAGCAACCTAAATTGAAGAGCGACAACATCAAAGTAGTACCTAAACCAGGGCTTTTCCATCTCCATCTGTATAACCTTCTTGTAGATCTGGTAAGCCTTGATGTATTTGCCTCGCTTTTCATATTCCTCTGCGATGCAGTACTCGCAATCCATGGCTTCTCCACGCTCGAGCCAACGCTCAAGCCGGAAATCTTGAAAGCTCTTACTCCTTTCATAGATCCATATTGCTTCTTCCTCGAAACCATGCAGAAGATCAAAAACTATCAGTTTTGCTTGGCTTTGAGGATCGTCTGCTCGCATTTTAAGGAATTCGCGATAATCAAATCCTTTGTTCTCTTTCTCTTTCCTTTGAAGCTCTCTATCGTAGATTCTTCGTTTTTCAGCATCAGATAATATCTTATATGCCTCGAGGATAAGCCTCATGGCTGATTCGCGAAGCGTTGCAGGTGACTCCTCAGATCTGGCTTTCCCTGTAGAATAATACATATCTGGATGGAGACGCTTTGCTTGTCTTCTAAATGCGCTTTTTATATCCTTTTGGCTCGAATCTTGTTCTACACCAAGAATCTCATAATAATTTTTCATTGTTCATCCGCGTTTCAGAGGAACCTCCGCGATTATATGAATCGCAGTATCGATATTGGAAAAGACTTCGCCTTGTACGATCACTAGGCCCTCGTGCTCTAGTGCTTCCATAAATTTCTTAAGTGTATGACTTGATCTGAATCCTCTTTTTTGCACCATAGCAAGACAACGTTTCCCCACTAGATCTCCAGATTTTGCCAGATCCTGAGCAACTGAGGACAAGAGACCACCAAACATACCCTTTGGTTCCGTTAGAAAGATAAGGAAATCAAAGGATCCAAGGCTATAGGAATATTCTGATGTCAGAATTGAATCATGACCTTTCTCTTTCAATGAATGCAGCATTGCATTAGAAACTGAAGAAAGTCTTCTTGATCCAATAGCATTTATTCCAATTCGCATAATAATTAGAAAACATCCATATGAATTAGCTAGTTACGTATTGAATACGCAATTTCACACTAATTCTTCATAGAATAAAAGCACAGAATAACACGCTTCCGTGCCTTCCTTTGGGTTCCAGCCTTTTGAATTAAGCGGGAAAAGAGCTATTTAGTGGCGGGTGTATTAAGCCCCTCTGGTTGGGTTGTCTGGTCCTGTGGCGCAAGCTGACTTTGGACAGACTGATCCCCATCGCCCTGGGAATTCCACCATTCGCTAGTCGCTGTTTGGGTAGATTCTTGTTCTACTACTTTCTGGATATTCCCTGTTGAAGATTTATTCAATATTGCAAGGGAAAAGGCGATGACAAAGAATAGACCGCCAAGCACATAGGTTATCCGCACCACAATATTCGATGTCCTAGAACCAAAGGCGCTCTGAGCACCGCTTGCAAAAATCCCCCCTATTGAATCAGATTCTTCATCTTGGATAATCACAAAAAAGATAAGCAGGAGGCATACAATTACAAAGATAACAAGCAGCAATATGCTGAAGAAACCCATTCTCTCTCTCCAGTTACAAGTTCATTTGACTGCAGAAAAATAACTTTTCAGGGATATTCTCAATCCGAAAAGCTATACTAGCGCAAAGTCTCCATTGAAGCAATACCTTATAGATAATTTATAAATCAAAGGAATTTAGCGATAGGCACAAAGCTTTCAGCCTTGAGACTTGCACCCCCCACCAATGCGCCATCGATATTCTTCTTTGCCATAAGAGTGGCGGTATTTTCAGGCTTTACGGAACCACCATATTGTATTACTATGTTTTTCGCCATATCAGAGCTATAAAGTTCAGCAATAACTTGACGACAAAAAGCATGCACAGCATCGGCATCTTCGGGTGTAGCGGTTTTTCCAGTGCCAATAGCCCAGACAGGCTCATAAGCAATGGTGACATTGGCAAGCATGGAGGTATCAACCCCTCTGAGACCTTCGGTCAGCTGCCGTCGTATTACATTCTCTAGAACGCCCCGCTCGCGTTCCTCGAGCGTCTCGCCAACACAGAGAATTGCTTCTAGATCGTGCTTTAGTGCAAGCTTTACCTTTGCATTTATAAGCGCATCGCTCTCGCCATAAGTATGTCTGCGCTCTGAGTGACCCAGGATGACCACTCGAACACCAATGTCCTTCAGCATGATAACCGAGATCTCACCAGTGTGTGCTCCACTCTCCTCGGGACCCATATTCTGTGCTCCAAGCAAGATATTGCTACCCTTTAGAACCTGAGCAACCGAATATAGCGCCGTAAATGGCGGAGCAATCATAAGTTTCTCTTTGCAATCTGCTAATCTTTCTTTCAACTCAGATGCCAGTTCAATAGCCTCTGGTATGGTCTTATGCATTTTCCAATTGCCTGCAATAAAATAGCGTTTCATCCTATTATTTCTCCCTCGACTTAATGCTGGTATAAAGCTGTCCTCGTTTAACTAAAGAGGTGCAGCCTTAGCTCATGAATACTATACTTATCGATTTTTTTGGTAAAGCTATGGCGCTCCATGCTCAATAGGATCAGGTTGACCTTCTTCATCTCCAGTTCTTTCTTCAATTATTCCTTTTATCTGAATAGCCGAAAGTGCTTCTTCAAGTGCGCTTACTCTCTGCATAAGTTCGCTAATGCGTTGTCCAATTACATCTGGAATTCTCTCATGGTGAAGATCTGGCTTGTCTTGGGCTGTATGAGGTATATTTCGCCTAATTACCTGACCTGGTATACCAACGACCACCGAATTGGGCGGAACATTCTTTACAACCACAGCATTAGCTCCAATTCGCGAATCATCGCCAATGCTTATGTCTCCTAAAATCTTTGCTCCTGCTCCAATAGTAACTCTATCTCCAATAGTGGGATGGCGCTTTTTCTTTTCGAGAGAAGTTCCTCCAAGAGTGACTCCATGATAAAGGGTTACATCCTTGCCTATTATAGCGGTTTCACCAATCACGACACCCATTCCATGATCGATAAAAAAGCTTGAGCCAATTTTAGCCGCGGGATGAATCTCAATGCCTGTTAGACACCTTGTAATATTCGAGAGAATACGAGCAAAAAGTCTAGATCCTCGATTCCACAAAAAATGAGAAAATCTATGGCTCCATAGTGCATGCAAACCTGGATATGTAAGCAATACCTCTATTCTTGTCCTGGCTGCTGGATCTCGCTCGAGAACAGTTTGGATATCTGTCCTCATTATTCTTAGAAGCGATGGCTTCTTGACAGAAATACCTATTTTCATTTGAAATCCTCTACAATCTCTGTTCTCTACACTTCTCTATGCTATCAAGCTTTCTAATCTATAAAGAGCGGTGTAGAAAGATATCGTTCTCCACTAGAAGCAAGGATTCCCACAATTAGTTTTCCTCTGTTTTGAGGTCTAGAAGCAATCTTTAGTGCAGCATAGATGACAGCTCCTGAAGAAATTCCGACTAGCAATCCTTCTTCCTTTGCAGCACGTCTAGCCATGACATAAGAATCTTCATCGCTGACTGCTATTACTTCATTGTAGATGGAGGTGTTTAAAATAGATGGTACGAATCCTGCACCAATTCCCATAATGCCATGAGATCCAGGAGATCCGCCGGAGAGCACTGGAGACCCCGCAGGTTCTACTGCGATTATTTCTAGCTCTGGTTTTATTCTTTTCAATGCTTCACCTATTCCAGTGATTGTCCCTCCTGTCCCGACTCCCGCAATTACCATATCGACCTTCCCGTCTGTATCTCGGAGAATTTCTTGTGCCGTGCTAGACCTATGAGCATCGGGATTAGCGGGATTCTCGAATTGCATAGGCATAAAATATTGATTTGGATACATAGATAACAGTCGCTTAGCCTCGGCAATGGATCCAGACATTCCCTGTCTCTCAGGCGTTAGAATCACTTCTGCTCCATAGGCTTTCATAATGGCTCGGCGTTCAAGCGACATTGACTCAGGCATGATAATTAGGCATCTATAGCCACGTACTGCCGCAATCATGGCGAGCGAAATGCCCATATTACCGCTAGTCGGCTCTAGAATAGTCATTCCAGAATGTAATTGCCCATTTTTCTCGGCTTCTAGCACCATGGCAAGCGCAGGTCTATCTTTTACTGAATGACTTGGATTCTCAAATTCTAGCTTTGCTGCTATCTTGCATGGCAAATCCTTACCAAGCTCATTAAGATAGAGCATTGGAGTATTACCGATTAGCTCTGTTATATTCTCATATATATGCATTTTTGGACTCCTTTAGTAAATCTATGGCAGTTGCCATGAATAACGACCCATATAGAGGAGCGTCTAATATAGAGCGGCGCTTAACTCGATCATATATAAAAAAGCAGCCACCCTTTCGGGCGGCCGCTATATATGCTTGCTAAACCGAAAGGGAGGCCTATTTCTGCTCAAGACATGCAATGCCAGGAAGAACTTTGCCTTCGAGGTATTCTAGAGAGGCTCCGCCGCCTGTAGAAACATGGCTCATTTTGGAAGCAAGCCCGAACTTATTGACAGCCGCAACCGAATCGCCTCCTCCCACAACCGTAAGGGCTCCCCTCTCTGTTGCTTCTGCAACAAGTTTGGCAACCTCCTCTGTGCCCTTTGCAAAAGCATCGAATTCAAAAACCCCAACAGGTCCATTCCATAGCACGCTCTTTGCATCTTCGAGAGTCTCTGCATACAGAGCTAGTGTTTTTGGACCAATGTCGAGTCCGATGAGATTATCGGGCAATGCTTGCGAGTCCACGATGATGGGCTTTGCATCGGGTGCAAAACGGTCAGCAGCAATATGATCCACCGGAAGAACCACTTTGACATCTTTATTGGCAGCTTTCTCAAGAAGCATATTTGCTGTTTCGAGAAAATCGTCTTCCACCAGACTGTTTCCTATAGTCACTCCTATTGCCTTGAGAAAGGTAAAGGCCATGCCTCCTCCGATTATCAAGGCAGAAGCATTCTTCAGTAGGTTCTCGAGAACGCCTATTTTCGATGATACCTTTGCTCCTCCGATAATTGCCACCATCGGTTTGGGAGGATTATGGAGCATGGGTTCAAGATTTGCCACCTCTTTTTCCATCAATAGCCCACCAACCGCTGTTGGTACGAACTTAGCAATCGTCGCTGTACTTGCATGGGCTCTATGAGCCGATCCAAAAGCATCATTTACATATATCTCACCATAGGACGCAAGCTCTTTTGCCAAGACTTCTTGCAATGTCGGATCTTTTGCTGTCTCTTCTTTATGGAAGCGTGTATTCTCTAGCATTGCTACTGATCCAAAAGGAAGCGCATCGATAGCAGCTTTTTGACCAAAACAAGATGGCAGAAAGACCACTTCGACACCAAGAAGCTTTGAAAGATAATCTGCGACAGGTTTCATGCGATGTTTGCCGGCAAAATATTTTTCTAGATCGAAAGGCTTCCCTTCCTTATCGGCTTTTTCTTTGGCTTTAGCTGCATCCTTTTCCGGATCTCCAAGATGAGACATTAGAACCAAACTTTTTGGCTTTTGCTCAAGGATATACTTTATAGTTGGCAGCGCAGCCACAATACGCGTATCATCCTGCACAATCCCATCTTTCATGGGCACATTGAAATCAACACGCATTATTATCCGCTTGCCTGTCAGCGAAATATCTCGGACAGTCTTGATCATTGAGATCTCCTTAGATGCATCCTAGAAATTGTCCTTCGACGCCATGTAGCGAAGAAGATCTACGACCCTATTTGAATATCCCCATTCATTGTCATACCAAGAAATAACTTTGAAGAATCGTTTCTCTCCAGGTAGGTTGTTTTGAAGTGTAGCTAGGCTATCGTAGATCGAAGAACGACTATCATGGATAAAATCAGTGGAAACAAGCTCTTCATCGGTATATCCGAGAATATTCTTTAGGTAGGAATTGGAGGCTTTCTTCAATAGCTCATCGATCTCTTCGATGGAAGTCTCCTTTACCGAGCGGAATGTCAAATCGACAACTGAGACAGCTGGCGTGGGAATACGGAATGACATGCCAGTAAGCTTTCCTTTTATTTCTGGAAGCACTTCTCCCACTGCCTTTGCAGCGCCAGTAGTAGAAGGAATGATGTTTATGGCAGCAGCTCTACCGCCGCGCCAATCCTTCTTGGACACTCCGTCGACCACTTTCTGTGTTGCAGTATAGGAGTGTATGGTCGTCATGAGACCAGTTTCAATGCCTATACCTTCTCTTAGAAGAACATAGACCAGAGGAGCAAGGCAGTTTGTCGTGCACGAAGCATTTGAAACAATATTATGTTTGGCTGGATCATATTTATCATTGTTAACGCCCATGAGGAATGTGGGAATCTTCTTATCTTCTGCCTTGCTTTTTGCAGGTGCAGTGATGATGACTTTTTTAGCCCCAGCTTCTAGGTGCCCATAGGCCTTTTCGTCGGTAAATAAGCCGGTGGATTCGATCACATAATCAACCCCAAGTTTTCTCCATGGGAGGTTCTTTAGTTCTTTTTCTGCCATGATACAGGAAATTTCGTGGCCATTTACCACAAGGATATTATCCTCTGCTTGTTGTGGGTCGCTCTTTTTCGAGCTTATGTCTGCCTTCATCTTTCCTTGGACAGAATCATATCTCAGCTGATAAGCAAAATATCGGGCATCGGTTACAATATCGACTACTGCTACTACATCGATTTTGTCTTTTCCATGGCCAAGAAGATTCTGATCAACAATAGACTGGAAAACCAATCTTCCAATTCTTCCAAAGCCATTTATTGCTACTTTCATCATGTTCCTCCTCAGGAACTAAGTTTGACAAGGCGCTCAAAAGGCACCTGTGATTAGCTTATAATAAAAATAAAATAGTATCGATTAGGCAAAAGAGTCAATCGATTCGCATCAATCTATCCAAATTTCTAAAAAACATCTATACCTTTTTAATTATTTAAGATTGACCAAAACTTCATCCTATCTATAATCTAATGCCATGAGATTGCGAAAGCCCAAGGCAATATATGCCTTCATTGGGCTAATGTTGGTTTTAACAGCAGCATTGGGAGCTGGACTTGGCCTCGCCTTGGCGGAAACTGTCAATACTATAAGGACAGAGAATTTCACTGAGTTCGAAACAGCGCTTCCTACAAAGATCTATGATATCAATGGCAGGCTCATTACAGAATTCTTTGCAGAAGAGCAAAGAATTCCTATTTCAATAAAGGAATTGCCTGATCATTTGATCGAAGCTTTTATTACGAGAGAAGATCAGTCGTTCTATTCACATCACGGATTCAATCTCAGATCTATTATGCGTGCCGCTATTGGCCAAATTCTAGGCAAGAATCTTGGGGGTGGATCTACAATCACTCAGCAACTGGCAGGCACTCTATATGCGGATCGCAGGATTTTTAGCTTAGAGCGGAAGCTAAAGGAACTCTGGTGGGCCCTACAGCTTGAGCGCCGTTTCACGAAAGAAGAAATACTTGAAATGTATCTCAACCGCATGATAATGGGCCCTGCTGTCTATGGTGTTGAAGCTGCAAGTCGCTACTTTTTTGATCATCCAGCCAAGGATTGTACTCCTGCTGAAGCAGCCATTCTTGCAATCCAACTCTCAAGCCCATCGCGTTACAACCCTTTCCGAAATCCTATGCTCGCTCGCGAGCGTTCAAAGGAAATACTCGACCAAATGGTAGCTCGCCATGTCATCTCGAGAGCCGAAGCCGATGAATCTTTCGACGCATATTGGGCTTCTTTTGATTATTCAAGGGTAGCTGTATCTGCATACTATCGCCGCGAAGATAAGGCTCCATGGTTCAGCGAATATGTCAGACGTCAATTAGAAGACACGTTTTATGGTTCAATCGATATATATAGCGATGGTCTATCTGTCTATACCACACTAGATCTCGATAAACAGGCAGCGGCGGATCTCTATATGAAGCGAGGTATTGAGACTGCCAATGCTTCCTTTAAGACAGCTACATCTCAACGTCTCACCGAAGCAGAGAGAACTTATATACCTATTATTGAGCTATTAGGTCTTACCTTCGACATTCCGACGCTTTATGCACCGCAAAGTCGAAATGAGTCGGCTTCGTTGAATTACTTCCTTGAAATTATTAATCCAATTTTGGACGCCACGAGTCTTATGCTCAATATACCCTCTCTAAAGCCTTATGTTGGAGCAGCTTCAGCCAAGATAAATACCGAACTTGAAAAGAGCACGGTAGAGGGTGCACTTGTGACGATCGACAACAATACGGGATATATCCTTGCGCTTGTTGGAGGCTCAGACTATAGTCAGGCAAATCAGCTCATTCGGGCGACCCAGTCGAATATTATGCCTGGATCTACCTTCAAACCTCTATATTATTCTGCAGCCATAGATTCCAGAAAAATCACCGAGGGAACTTACATTCTCGACGAACCAACAACTTTCTACAATGAAGATGGTACCCCCTACACTCCTCAAAATTTCAAGGGCGAATGGAAGGGATCTGTTCTCGCATGGCAGGCCCTTGCTTATTCTATGAATGTCGCATCAGTCAAAGTGCTCCAAACAGTTGGCTTCGATGCTGCAATTTCACGGGCAGCAGCTCTCCTCGACATAACAGATCCAATAGAGATACGCAAGACCTTCCCTCGATATTATCCTCTTGCGCTAGGAGTAATTGGAGTCACACCGCTTAAAATGGCAAGAGCATATGCAGTATTTGCAAATGGAGGAAAAGCAATAACCCCCATTGCCATACGATATATCGAAGACCGTTATGGCAATATCATTGCTGAACCAGAAAAAGATGCAATACAGGCTCTTCGACAGAAATCTCCACAGGTTATTTCGTCGCAAAATGCGGCGATAATGATCGATATGCTAAAGAGAGTCGTCTCTTCGGGAACCCTTGCTGGTACAACACAATCAGGCTCTATTTTTAGGCAAAAAACAGCAGATGGCAAATCATATGTCATCCCCGTTATTGGCAAAACTGGCACAACGGAAAATTGGGCTGATGCCTGGACTATTGGCTCAAGCCCATATTACACCACTGCCGTATGGCTTGGCTTCGATCGGCCAGGCAACTCTCTTGGAGTTTCTCAGACAGGGGCTACACTTGCGGCTCCTGTCTGGGCAAATTATATGCGCGATATCCATCTTGGCCTGCAATACAAGAACTTCTCCAAGCCTGAATCAGGCCTTGTCTCTGCGACGGTATGTGCCCTTTCTGGACAGCTCCCAACCGAATTCTGCTCTGATGGAACAGTAAATCTGCTTTACCTTGAGGGTACAGAGCCCACAAAATTCTGCGAGCTACATGGCCCTGTCATTGCTCCGGAGCCTATAGACTCCACAGAACAAATGAATATAGAAGAACCCATGCTGTCAAGGCCTGAAGAATCGCCTGTTTTTCAAAATCGATAAGAAATTAAGCCAGATTTAGGCCGACTAAATCCAGTGCTTCTCGTTTCAGCTCAACTCGGTCTGGTTTTCTATTTTGATTCTTTTCCGCGACTGCTCTATGGGTTTGTAGTGAAAAAGCTGTATAGCCAAAAAAGCAAGTATTCCTGTTATGGCACTCATAATGCGAATCAATGGATCTGGTAGTCCAGTGGATTCTCCTGCCAAAATGGGAGTGCTTACTTCATCATTTTTTGCCTGGCTGGCATCCTTCCACAATTCCGGAAGTATGATTAAAACTTCTCCTTGATGGATATACCCTAAAGTTGCGGCTAGATCCGCAGCAGCATAGGGGTTATTTTTGAGTTCCTCGATAGTGCTTGCCTTATTCTTGTTTTGAGCTTGAAGGGAATCGATCGCTCTTTGAATTTGTTGTTTTTGCAATGCTAGATCTTTATATGCCAATATTCCTGCTTTACCTGCGATAAAAGAGATGAAGCAGTATGCAATAAGAAATGAGAATATACCATAGGAAAGAGAGCCAAGCAGCCTCTTGCTTGTCTTAAATGAAAAATGAGGCGAATACATCAGCTAAATTTTCGGCACAAATGCTAATTCAGATGAGGCATTTTTGCGAGAACTAGTTCCCTGTATGAGCTAAAGGGTGTAGTATTCTTAAAGAGGAAGACTGCGATGGGAAAAAACGCTAGTATACCACCACAGGGCCGAAAGCATGAGGACTTGCTCGAAGGCCTTTTTATAAGCCCTCTTGACGATTCAGAATCTCTTCAAAAAATGGAAGCCGAAGAAAAGAAAATTCTCTCTCCTTTAGAAGGAACTGCTCCTTTAGAAGGATCTAGAGAAGGATCTAGCGCAAATCTTTTCAATAGCTCTGAAGAAAAGTGTGTTTTCCCTCCTGATAGAATGCATGAAAGCGAGAAGCCTGAAATCAGCACAAAGAAAAAGCCAAACAGAACAGAAAGCTTGGCTCAGGAACAGCTTCTATTGAGATTTGCCAATGAGTTGAAGTCAATCAAACAAGATCTTATATCCATCAAAGAACATTTCGAGGTTATAAGAGAACCGCAGCCCCAACCTTCAATAGTTCCCACATCCATGGAGTTTCCTTCTGATAGAGCATCTGAAACCCAACAAAAAGCTCTGATAGATGAAGTTAAAAAGCTGCTTCTCTATCTCGATCGTCTAATGGAATCCTTGCCTGAAGAAAAAATTGAAGAATTTGCAAATTCTGAATATTTCAATCTCTATAGGCACATATTTGAAGAGCTAGGCCTTTCTTAAGCAATCTTGTAAGCTATTATTCGAAAAATCTTCAACAATCAAAGCATACATAAAGAGCCTAAAATCAAGTTTTATATATAGCGCCAATAACCTCAGCGCTGCTGCGGCTACCTTACCCTAAAAAGCATGCCCGGCTCGAATCCATAAGCAGACTTTAGAAAAGAACTTAGTTGTTCTGTACAGGACATGAGCGCATCAAGATGCTGTTCCATATAAGAGCTGATATCATCTGACAGCTCAGGATGATCTTCAATAAGTCTATTCGCTAAAGTTTTCGAGAAATATTTTTCTAAATCTTGAATTGGCTGCTGTACTAAATAAGCTTGCATTTCGTTAGCCATCAAATATGATGAATTCACATTATATCGCATCCATTGGAAATAACGATTGAGAAACCATTTTTCATCGTTGGTCAACCTCTGATAGAGAGAAATGACAAGGTCGCGGTACCGACTGTCTGTAAAAAAAAGTGCATGGCTCAGCTCGTGTGTAAGCAAGCGATATTGCAGGTAACTGGGTGATTCTTGTGATATCGATACTAATGCCCCTCTGCCCGGTAAATACTTACTTCCGCTTCTTAAGATAATTCCATTTTTTATCAATAGTTCTCTCAATTCAATTTCTTCATCCGATAGAGAAAAATTCTGGATAGCTGCAGCGTCGAAAAAACGCGCTAGGTCCTCCGCTCGATAATCATGAGCGTTCCAGCCATGGAGATCGGCAATCTGGCTGTCTTGCGCTATAATCCCGACAAAGCCCATCTTTTCTACAAAAAAGGCAAGCCTCTTTAGATAACGGTCTTGTACAGCATAATCCTTGAATAAGAACAAAAGGACTTCTGGCCGTTGGTCCCAACGTGCAAGGTAAAATGGATTCGTAACCAGCGGAGAATGAAAGACAAGCAATCCAGGATCGATACTAGGGGGCTCTTCAACCGATTTGAATGGGCTAAGAAAAAAGGCTGAGACTTTGATGTCATCTTTAACTTCCATAGTTATCTTATCTGGACTATTTTCAAAAATATTGCAGGGAATGATAAAGGAGCTTTCTTTTCCTCGATGAAGATAGCTAATTTTTTGATTTCCCCAAAAAAAGGTAGCTAGACCAGTACTTCCTTCTAACTTGATTTCAACTTTCATTTTTAAGGAAAGCTCAGAAGAAAGCCCGGAAAAAGGAGCAATAATCTCGTAGCGTTTCTTTTCGCCTCTATTTTCGCAGAAGAAGTGTGGTGATATATCTGTAATGTTATTCTCTATCTGCATACCGCGGAATGGAGGTACAAAACGTAGCTCCTTTATAGACAAACAAGGCGAATTGAAGCTTTCACTCATTGCAGCTTTAGAATCATCTTTGGAAGCTGCCTTAAGGCTATCAATATTTCCTGAGCTAATATTGGAGCTAAGTTTCAGCACTTTTATCTCTATCCATCTAATCGCTTCTATCTCTGAAATGGGAATGACAAAAGCATAGCTTCCTGCATCGGGAATTGAGCATTGGATTGACTTTGCCTTGCCCTTTTCATCACCAATATTAAGCTGAAATTCTGTCTCATTGCTAGAAGAAGAAACCAGTATACGTATGCTATACCCTTCGGAAACCTTGATAGGCTTAATCAAATTGTATTTTTCTTTATCGCCCTGCTTCTCGAAGATTCCAACATTTTTATCGATTAGCGAGCATGTAAATGCTAGCCTTTTTCCATCTTCATCATACCATTCGAAGGCATGTACTTCTTTTGCTTTGCAAGAGTCAATAAGAATGAGAAATAACAAGAAATATAAAAATCCACAAATAGATAGTATCTTGCGAAATAGACCTTTATTTTTTTTCGCAGTCGGTCGAACTATCTCTTGTCCTATTTGTACGTTGCCCATCTCTATTTAAGGTATTTGTCTATCGAAGCTCGAAGATTTCTCGCGCAAGCAATCGAGCGAGCTCGAATTTCTTGAATTCCGAAATATCATTCTTCTCGCCAGCAATTGAATCCCAAAGGTTTACAAAATTCGCCGGGAGTCTCGGCTGAGCCTTTAACTGTGATTCGAATTCGGCATGAGACGGTTCAAAAACATGATTGAACATGAAAACCGAAGCACCTGCATATCGTAGAAAGCCAGAGTGCGACATTAAGCGAAAAAATTGATTCCCCGACACGGATGCCGCTCCGAAATCGGAGAGATAGTGTTCCATTTTCGCAGCAAAGCTGTCAAATAGGGTATTCCAGGCTTCTTCTGGAAAATTAGTAAGATTAGATCGCATGCGTTCGATCCAATCGCTTCTCGAGAACACAAGAGAAAAATGAAGCAGACGATAGAGTGGATAAGTACCTGTATTCTTTAGAAGTTTAATATGATGGAGCGGATGTTCAATCAAATCTTGAACGCTGGGTATATGCTTATATTCTACTCTTATGGGTATCTCATCTAGAAAAAATCTATCCTTCGTGCCACCACGAGCCGACTCGAATGCTCCTGGATTATCGAAAAGTATCTGCCTTTTTTCCATGACAGGAATAGCGCGCCGATAGTATACATCGAGGACTAATGCATAGTGTGGATCTAATTCATCTTGTTGTGAGCGTTTGTCCATAGATATACAATCCACCCCCGACCAGCGAGAAATCGTATCGATAAGGAAATATGATATCTCTTCAGATTTGCGCTTCATGTACCCTGCCTTCTAAAACTGATTATACCATGGAGGCTGTCTTTCTGCCATGCATCTTGAATATTAACCTTTCATACATGTTCACCAAGAGCCTAAGGGAATATATACTCAATTAACATGCAATACTTCGTATTAATTGTTAGGCCTCATGGAAATATCAGAAAACAGATATGGATGCTCAAAAGAAAGAGCTTTAATTGGAGCCTGGAAAATATAGACGATATTCTGATGGCTTTACCTGAAGGCATCGTATGCGGTTTATTCGAATACAGCAATGGCCAAAGAATCGACTATGAGAATCGCAATTTCTTGGAGCATGTGCAGCAAGCTCTTGGGCGAAACGCTCAAGAAATATGCAAGAGCTTCCCTGACATCTTCACTTTTTCTTCGGTGGAAAAATATAGCGATCATACGATATTGAAGCTCGACAAAGCGATCGATTTTCAAAACCTAGACATTGCTCTTGGGCTTTTTGCTGAGGATGCTGGCTTGGAAATCTCTGATAAAGCTTCTATATGGGGCAATAAGATGCGTGAAGGGATCTGGTTTGGCAATGCAAATGCGATTTCTCTCGATGTAGCCATCAGTTTCAAAAAATATGAGCTTGTGCTATATCTAGTAGAGTTACCAGAAGCATTGTTACATGGTTTTCACTTCAGAGCTTTTGCTCGTGTTTATTGTAAAGAAAAAAGGCATTCTTATTTAAAACAAGATTAAATGATACAGGGAGGACCGATGTCGAAAAGACTTTTGTCGATAATGTTGATGATATCTACTTTGGCACTTACTCTTAGCGCACAAGAAAAAATCGAAGACCCATTTGAGGCGACAAGAGTCAAAGGCGACCAATCAATAAGCATAGATATCGGAGGCTTCGTGCCTCTTTTTGTGCTAGACAATACTGGAACGCCCATATCACCATCAAACATGAGCATTGGAGCAGCTTTTTCAGTTCAGTATCGATATATGCTAGGGAAAAATTTCGCAATCGGCGGCTCAGGTGCAGGCTCTTTTGTGACTACTGTAGGCGGAGGCACGCTTTTTCTCGCTCCAATTGCAATAACCGGCGCATGGATATGGAGTCGTGAACCGATGGAATATGAGGTTTCCGCCGAACTGGGAATGAATATCATGCGACTCTATGGTAATGGACTGATTTCGCCTATTGCCAAATTTGGAGGAGGGATTTCCAGATTTGTAGATTCTTCATGGAGTATTGGATTCAAGCTAAATTGGTGGTTCGTTCCAGAAATACATCTTGGAGCATATAGCAATTTAACTAGCTATGCCAATTTTCTAGAGTTTTCCATTGGTGCTAACTACCATTTCTGAGGAGATGCCTACATGCTTAATATGCTTAATAAGATTAGAAAAAGAGAATCTAAGTTTTTTTTGAATAGAAGAGCTAGAGAATATCCTAGAAAGGATATTTGCGCATTGTATAAAAAGTCACAAAGCATCTTTATTGCTATTCTGATTATTTTGACTATATCAAGCTGTGACAATACATTTTCGATTTTCCAGAGCATAGGGCAAGAAAAGAAGCAACTAGGTGCTGAGCTTTTCAAGGCAACAACCGTGCGCGCTATGGGCTCCGATGGAACAAATTATTATGCCCTTATGTCGAAGGTAGTATACAAACCAATAGCAGGAGAAAACTGGAATATTCTTTCGATCGATGGCGATAGCGATTATTTTGCACCAGGGTTTGCATCAGACGGCAGTACCATATTTGTTGCGAAAGCAGATTCAAATAACAATTTGGAGGATATATATTCGAGTAGTGATAATGGTACAAGCTGGAAAGCTATGGATGCAAAGAATAGCATTGGCTCTAGTGTTAGCGTTGATTGGCTCAAATGTGAGAACAAAACGCTTTTTGTGGCTGTCCATGGCTCAGCAGGCTATTCTCTTTTCTATTATGATGTAGCATCAACTTCATTCAAGAATGCCTTTGATAGCACTATTCCCAGTCTTTCCGAGCCTCTAGTTGATATTGTCTGGGATGGGATTTCTTCTTCACCCGCAAAATTTTGGCTCATATCGTCTAGCAAAGTATATAGCGGAGCAGAAGGTTCCATAGCCGAGGACACCAGCACCAGCAACAATCCTGCTCTTTCAAATGGTCTTGTTGGCATTGCATCCGATGGTGCTGGTCGTATCCTTGTTTCAAGGAGCGACGGGATAGTCTATAGCTATGCATCGGGAAGTTGGACAAACTTTACAGTAAAAAGTTCTACAAAGCTTGGGCCGCTTATCCTTTTGAATCAGCCCTCTACCTCTAATCGTATTCTCGTTGCAAAGGGAACCTCGACATTAGGTTATATGGAATACGATGAAACCGGCCTTGCTTTATACGAAAATGGAAAGGACTTTGTTTCCACATCCCAGAGTATCTACAATAGCACTGTTCGCGCAAAGAAAGTCGAAGGTTTCTGGCAACCAGCTAGTGATCTTAATACCATATTCATTCTCCTTGCTACAGGAACCGAGGGTTCCTATGCACTCTATCGGAATACCTATTCCGGAGGAACTTGGGGTGGCTGGATTGCAGAATAGCAGATCTTCACACCCTCTTTTTAGTTCCAGCATGGGCTATAGTGATTCGGGTACAACAGAACCTTTAGCTTTTCGCATGCGCCCACGCACACTCGATGAATTCGTTGGCCAAGAACATATTGTTGGGCAAGGAAGGCTCCTACGGCGCGCCATTCAAAAGGACCAGCTTAGTTCCGTTATTTTTGCGGGTCCACCTGGAACTGGCAAAACAACCCTCGCTCGTATCATTGCCAACACAACCAAGAGTCATTTTATAACCCTCAATGCGGTACTCTCGGGGGTAGCTGATATACGTGAAGCTATCGATCAGGCCAAAA
>DMNL01000028.1 GCA_003452735.1 Spirochaetaceae bacterium | reverse complement strand
GCAGCAGCTACGACGCTCTTTTTCTCCCTTATAGAAAGCAGTATTACGCATTCTCTTTTTACCGAAAGAGCTTTTATTCAGCAGAATATAGCTTTGATTCTGCAAATGCTAGGGATATGATTGTAGGAGAAGGTTTTATGTTGAAAGAGAACATAGAGATTCCTTGTCGTTGTATTGACAAAGCACTCTTGCGGACAATAGAAAGAAAGAGGAGAGAAATATGAATTCAATTTCACTTGCGTTTGGGAAAGGCGCAATGAACATTGCTCTTAATTACCTAAACAAGGATCCTGAGAAGAACATCCCAAAAATTGTAGATCTATTCACGAAATTCACCTTCCGGGAAGATATGAAGCGCCAGCTATTGAGTGCAAAAGAGGTGATGGAAGATCCCAACAATCCCTATCGAGGTCTCATAATGAGGGCATTCAATGAACTCGATCCGAAAATTCGCAAACGCTTTCTAATCAATTTTGTATTCAATTCTGGAATAATCGGCCAAGATAAAACTGCTATTCTGAAAGTTAAATATGATTGTAATATCCCATGGACTATCCTTATGGATCCCACAAGTGCATGCAATATGCACTGCAAGGGTTGCTGGGCCGCAGAATATGATAAGACCGATTCCATGGATTATGAGCTTCTCGATCGCATAATAAGGGAAGGAAAAGAACTTGGAATTTACTTCTATATTTACTCGGGCGGGGAGCCAATGCTGAGAAAAGACGACTTAATAAAACTTGCAAAGGTTCATGATGACTGCGTATTCTTGGCATTTACAAACGGTACTTTGATCGATGATGCTACCGCAAAGGCACTTGCAGAAGCCGGTAATTTTGGACTGGCATTCAGCATTGAAGGTTTTGAAAGTGCTACTGATTTCCGACGAGGAAAGGGCACCTACCAGAAAGTCATTCAGGGCATGCAGAATATGAAAAAATATGGTGCCCCATTTGGATTTAGTGCATGCTATCATTCAAAGAATGCAGAAGCGGTAGGTAGCGAAGAATTCCTCGATTTTACGATCGAACAAGGTTGTATGTTCGGCTGGATATTCACATATATGCCCCTAGGTAAAGATGCAGATACTAGTCTCTTAGCCACACCAGAACAGCGCGAGTACATGTTCCATTGGGTCAGGAAGATGCGCGATACCAAACCAATTTTCCTTATCGATTTCTGGAATGATGGCCAGTATGTAAATGGTTGCATTGCAGGCGGAAGAAGTTACCTCCATATCAACGCTGCTGGCGATGTCGAACCTTGCGCTTTCATTCACTATTCCAATGTAAACATCAAGGATACATCGCTATTAGAAGCACTGCGCTCACCCTTGTTCAAGCAATATGCCATCAATCAACCATTCAACGAAAATCACTTAAGACCATGCCCACTTTTGGACAATAGCGGAAAACTAGCAGAGATGGTAAAGGCTGCTGGAGCATATTCGACGCAGCCAATAGATAGGGAAGATGTGGATGATCTAACAGCAAAGTGTGTACAAGCTGCCGAAAGATGGGCGCCTGTGGCTGAAAAGCTCTGGGCTGGTGAGATGCCCCACTATCTCGAATCCAAAAAGAAGAGTCAAGAATTACAAGATAAGAATCTCGAAGTAATCAAGAAGAAGCTCAATAAGAGCAAAAAGAAAAACGACTCAAATCTAGAAGCGGCATCCTGAGCATTTCTTCTCACGGATTGGAAGCTGAATGATATTCTAAGATAAACCAATGTTCATCGTAGAATATCATTATCGTTCTTATACTTGATGTATTCTTCGCGTGTGGGGCTAAAGACCTCGATGACTATGCTGTCCTTTAGCACATCCACCTTATGTTCGGCATTCATAGGTATGCACCAGCTATCGCCAGGCTCTAGTTCCATTTCTTTTTCCTCGATGTGCATTCTTATATTGCCTGATATAAGATAACCAGTTTGTTCATATGGGTGTTTATGCCTTAAAAGATCGGCATCTTTATCTAAGTGGACTTCGACAAGCAGGGTATGTTCGCCATAGCAAAGAGTCTTGATCCGATTTCCAGGCGAGGTCTCGTTGAAGCCGGCATTTGAATGTTTTCCAAACATTGTGTTCCTCCTATCAGAATTACTCGTATAATAATTCTTGTTAATAAATATCGTTCATAAGCAAAGAAATACTATCGCTCTAGATATGGATGGCTCGATTTAGCGCAGCTTTCGAAGCTTCCATAATCGTCTCTGAGAATGTTGGATGAGCATGCACAAGCTCTGCGATATCTTCGATCGTGAGCTCAGCATCCGAGGCGAGGAGAGGTTCATGGATTAATTCGGCTGCTCCTTCGCCTATAATCGAGGCACCGAGAATCGCACCGTTCGATGGATCAAAAACAAGCTTTACTTGCCCTTCCGGAGCATCTTCTGCTACTGCGCGTCCATTGCCTCGATATGGGAACCTTGCAACCTGGTAGCTAATGCCCTTTTCCTTTGCGCTCGCTTCGGACAAACCAAAAGAAGCTACCTGAGGATCGCAGTAAACAGCGCTTGGCACATGAAGTCTGTCTAGCAGGTGCTCTCGCGGATTTGGAGTTCCCTTTAAGAGATGGCCGACCCTCTCGGCCACAATCTCGCCAGCTTTGGAAGCTGCATGCGCTAGCTGAGGGTATGTTGTAATATCACCCACCGCAAATATGCCCGAACATGAGGTTTCATGATAATCACCAGTTAGAATATAGCCCCGATCCATCTTGATTCCGAGCTTCTCAAGCCCAAGATTATCGGTATTGGGCGTACGCCCAACCGATATAAGCGCTGCATCGGCATAGATATCTATCGTCTTGGCTTGTGCATCCACTATATGAACAACTACCTCATTACCCATAATTTCGGCATTTTGAGCCTTTGCGCTAGTGTAGATAGCCACGCCTCGATTACGGAATTCCTTTTCTACAATTCTAGAAACCTCTTCATCTTCCAAAGGCAGTACCCTAGGCAAGAGCTCTACAATGGTCACATCTACACCAAAACCATTCATAATATAGGCAAATTCCATGCCTATCGGCCCAGCGCCTAGAATAAAAAGGCGCTTAGGAAGTTTATTCTTCATCAATATACCGGTAGAAGACAAAATACGCTCTTCATCGAATTCGAAACCAGGAATTATTCTTGGTCTTGAACCAGTAGCTAGAAGGATGGCTTTAGACCTAAGATTCATGATAGCGCCAACGCCTTCCACCTCAACCATGCTTGCTCCAGCGAGCCTTGCGGTCCCTTGAATGAGTTCCACTTTATTTTTCTTCAATAGAAAATTAACTCCTTTAGAAAGCCTTTCAGCGACAAGCCGCGAAGTTTTCCATACGGGCTCATAATCAAAACCAGACATATCTAGCTTTACACCGGTTTTTTCTAACAGCTTTCTGCCTTCGGCAAAAAGTCGTGCATTGTGAATCAGCGATTTCGAAGGAATGCACCCTACATTGAGGCAGACTCCTCCTACAAGATTCTTTTCCACAATTGCAGTCTTAAGCCCTAGCTGTGCTGCACGAATCGCGGCAACATAACCGCCTGGCCCCGCGCCAATTACAATAAAATCGAATTCTTTCTCTTCCATAATTGTTGCTCCTGAAATTTCGTCGAGCGCCATTATAGGCTTTTTTGGTATTTTCGAAAGGTCAGCAAATTAGGCGGACCAATCATGCTACCAATGCTAAGACTGTCATAGCTTAAGGTCAAGAAGAATTGAAGCTTAAAGCGCGGAATTGTCATGTGATATTTGGCTTGGCCTACGAATCTATCTTTTAGGATATTGGGTTCATTGCTCAAGTCTATTCTCTATGATATTTGGCTCACTGCATGAATTGGTCATCGGCAATCCTGCTAATCATCTCAACAGTATTGAAATCGAATTGTAGACCAGCAAATCTCATTTTAAGATGTGCAGCAAGATGTGCAGCTCGAAGATTGTTTGGCTCGAAGGGAAGTATCTCCGACACTCTGCCCTCTTCAATTCTTAGAACTA
>DMNL01000100.1 GCA_003452735.1 Spirochaetaceae bacterium | reverse complement strand
TCACCTTATTGACTCAGACACGATAGTAGGCAAAAATAAATATATGTCTTAGTCATTCTTAAGACAAAATGAAAGAAAGGAGCTTAGATGAAAAAACGAAAGATAATAATCATCGGGGCAGCAGGGAGGGATTTTCATAACTTCAACACTCGTTACAGAGAGGATGAATCAACCGATGTTGTGGCCTTTACGGCCGCGCAAATTCCCAATATCGATGGAAGAAGATATCCAGCTGCTCTTGCTGGGCGACTATACCCTGAAGGAATACCTATTTATTCCGAAAGTGAGCTTCCCGATCTGATTAAAAAATATGATGTCGATGAATGTGTATTCTCTTATTCCGATGTACCCTATTCTCATGTCATGAAAATGTCGGCGATAGTGAATTCTGCCGGTGCTTCCTTTACCTTGCTTGGTCCTAAGGACACTCAACTTAAATCGAGTAAGCCTGTCATATCGGTTTGTGCAGTACGCACTGGCTCAGGCAAGAGTCAGACTTCACGGAAAATAGTCCAAATGCTTATGAAGCGCGGGCTTAAAGTCGTTGCGATTCGCCATCCTATGCCCTATGGGGATCTTGTGCAACAGAAAGTGCAACGTTTCGCTACGATAGAAGATCTAGCCCGTTATCACTGCACAATTGAAGAGATGGAAGAATATGAGCCTCATATAGCCCGCGGCAATGTCATCTATGCAGGAGTAGATTATGAGGCGATTCTTCGCCAAGCAGAGAAAGAAGCTGATGTGATTCTCTGGGATGGCGGAAATAATGACTTCTCATTCTATATTCCTGACCTGCAAATAACGGTCGCAGACCCGCTGCGCGCTGGCAACGAGGTATCCTTCTACCCTGGCGAAGTCTGCTTAAGGACCGCTCATGTCGTAATAATCAACAAAATTGATTCAGCCTCACCAGAGCAGGTCCAAATAGTAAGAGATAATATTGCACGGACAAACCCGTCGGCTATTGTAATCGATGGAGCGAGCCCTATCACTGTGGATCGACCCGAATTGATCCGTGGCAAACGAGTCTTATGTGTAGAGGATGGACCAACTCTTACACATGGCATGATGAAATTTGGAGCTGGCGTGGTAGCAGCTCGTAAATTCCAAGCTTCTCAGCTCATTGATCCTCGTCCATATCTAAGTGGAGGATTAAAGCAAACATTCAATACTTATCCCGATATAGGGACACTTCTTCCTGCAATGGGATATAGCGAGACGCAGAAGCGAGATCTTGAAGATACAATCAATCGAACCGATTGCGAGACAGTTATCATAGCAACTCCTATAGATTTGAATCGCATCATCCATATAAACAAGCCAACTGTTCGTGTCGATTATGAGCTTCAAGAGATCGGATCGCCGAATCTCGATGAGGTTCTTGAGGACTTCTGTAAAAGAAAGCTATAACTTGAGACAATAAAAATCCGCTCAAGGAGACGGTTTGATCGTACAGAAAAATAAAAGGGGCTGCCCAACTTGTTGGGCAGCCCCTTTTAAGGTTTAGGACCTCAGCCAGCAATAATGGCTTCTGTCGGACAGGCCGCGGCACATGCTCCACAATCGATGCATGTCTCTGGGTCAATGTAGCGAGCATTGTCTTTTTCGCTAATTGCGCTTACTGGGCATTCGCTTTCGCAAGATCCGCAATTCGTGCAAGCTTCCGTCACTCTGTACGCCATGTGAAACCTCTCTAAAAATTTGATTATTCCTTGAAGGATATTTTATTATTTTATCATCAAGCACCTAATATGGGAATGGGTTTCCAGATAATATAAAATAATGGCTTTTATATAGATAGATATTGAGCGATATCTTTGATTCCATCATATAGCTTCCATTCGTTTCGACATCCATCCTGCTGTGGAAGACATACTAAAAAAGCTTCAAGCCACAATCTATTAGAGTCTTGTTCTCCATACAGCATATCCCCTAGAATGGGCAAACCTATCCATGCGCTATGAGCTCGAATTTGATGGCGAAATCCCTTATGTATTTCAACTTCGAGGCATACTACCCCATTTGGCAGTTGCCGTTTTACATTGCTTACTTCCATCACTTTATAAGCAGCAATATATTTGCTGATATATATCTCTTTTGTGATTGGCTTATTGGATTTTGACGCAAATTCTGGCGCGATACAGGACACCAAAGCACCTTTGGGACCATAGGGTCGAAAAAAGCTTTCTATATATACTTCTTTATTGGATAGGAGTTCTTCGATAAAAAATGATTGCCTCTCTTTCATTGTTTTAGGCAAAGATCCTGGAAGTTCGCACTCTGAAGGGGCTGAAATTGAAATATAACGCTTTGCAATGGCAAGTTCATTCTGCGCTTGCCGAAGTCTTATAAAGCTATCCCGATTCGCTGCAAAAAGCAGAATCCCAGAGGTAGCCTGATCTAGCCTATAAACAAGTCCAAGTTCTCTACCAACTAGAGACCCTTTAAGGCCAGGTATTCTCTGATCATATAGCCAAGATACTATAGAGTGATCACTTTTCTTTTGGCTTACAGAATGGAAACCACATGGCTTATAGACAGCACAAACCCGATCATCTTGGCCAATTATAAAGGGTTCCTTCTCCTCTGCAAATGGCATCATTTATTCCGCTTCCTTATTCTGAAGCCTATATAGATTCCAGTACAAGCCTTTAAGAGCAATCAATTCATCATGTGTACCTATCTCTACCACACGACCTTGTCCTAGTACTATGATCCTATTAGAATTGCGAATTGTGGAAAGTCGATGCGCGATAACTATGCTCGTGTGGCCTTTTAAGAGACCTTCAATGCCTCTTTGAAGAAGCTTTTCTGTCTCTGTATCTATGGAACTTGTAGCTTCATCGAGAATAATCACAGATGGTTCATGGGCAAGGACTCTTGCAAAAGAGATTAGTTGTCTTTGACCAAGCGAAAGATTTAGACCCCCTTCTGCAAGTGGAGTATCATAACCTTGAGGTAATGATATGATGAAATCATGGGCATAGACAGCCTTTGCAGCTTCTTCCAGCTTTTCTTGTGAAAGATCGAGCCCAAGGCTTATGTTCTCTCGAATAGTTCCTTGAAAAAGAAAAACATCCTGAGGAACAGGTTGAATAAGTCTTCGAATTTGCTTTAATGGGAATTGTCCTATTGGCACTCCATCGATCAAAATAGACCCTTCTTGGATATCCCAGAATCGAGCTAATAAATTTGCTACAGTTGATTTTCCTGCTCCAGTATAGCCGACAATTGCAACTTTTTCACCAGGATTTACAATAAAAGATACATCTTTGAGCACCCATTCTTCATTTTTATAGGCAAACCACACGTGTGAAAATTCAATATGCCCGCGAATAGTTCTAGGAAAAGGCTTTCCTACAAATTCTGGTAACTGGTCTGGAAGCCTTTCATCTTGGTCCAAAAGACCAAATATTCGTTCACCGCTCGCCATTGCGCTTTGCAAGAGAATATATTTTTCCGATAGATCCTTGATAGGAGAGTA
Source organism: Spirochaetaceae bacterium (assembly GCA_003452735.1). GTDB lineage: Bacteria > Spirochaetota > Spirochaetia > Treponematales > Rectinemataceae > Rectinema. Next base: position 3,377 of record DMNL01000100.1, on the reverse strand, counting down.
AAACATTGAAATAAGACTGATAAAAGCAATGAGTGTACCAATAGATATCTGCATTCTCAGAAATAGCATCGCACCAAAAAAGATTGCTAGAACTGTTGTTAGGGTTGCCATAAAATCGACAAAAGGTCTGAAGGTGGCATAGACATACATCTCGGCAATATTGGCCTTTAATAGCTGTTTATTGTTTTTCCCAAAGCCCTCAGAAACTTTATTTTCTTGGACGAAGAGCTTGACTATATCTATTCCTGATATATGCTCCGAGAGAAAAGAATTAACTTTACTCGTCCAATAGCGTTGATTTCGAAAAGCATCGCGCGCCTTGATACGCGCAACTGCTGAAGCGATAAAGACTAAAGGCATTGTGGCTAGTACGACAAATGCCAGTTTCCAACTCAGCAAGAAAAGTACAATAAGAGATCCTATCATGATAGAAGCATCTTTGATGAAAGCGCTTAAAACATCGCTAAAGAATTGGCTGATAACTTCAATATCGCTGGTTAATCTCGTAACCAAGCGCCCCACTGGCTGCCTTGAAAGATAAGAAAGCGATTGTTCTATCACATGGTGAAAAAGCTCGAGACGCATGTCCTTCATGATCAAGGTAGAAATCTGATTCGTGAACCAAGTCATAGCGAAGGTTGCACCAAGTACGATCAATAGCACAATCAATAAAATGAGACCAAAGCGCAAAAGTGCTTTATCATCCGCTGCTCGGAGAATCGCAGCATCTTCAGATCTTAATGTCCTCAAGACCGAAGATGGGATCACTCCCCAGTTGTCCGAAAGCTCTACTTTAGAGATTCTCTCTGCAATGGAGATCTTTTCCTCGCGCATTGGATCAAGTGGAAACACATAACTCGCTTCATTGTCTAGAAGACCTTGTTCGAAAAGACGATTTCTTTCGGCCATTGTGAGTCCTGCGAGGCGAGAAGCGCGCACATATATGCGTCCTCCGATCCTAACTTCGAGAGAACCCTCGTCTTTAGGAAGGATATATTTTGCTGAAGGATCAATACCATACCAATCCCTAACAACTACATCATCGATGGCACGCTTTATGATAGTAGGAGATATGAGTTCTCCGGCAGTGGCTATTGCGAGGGCTAGAATAGCTATTATCGCATAGAGTCTATAGGGTTTTAGATAAAGAAGAATTCGGCGTGCAATCTGGGCATCATAGCTTTTTGTGACGGGCTCTGCGTCGAAGTATTCATCCATAGATTGTTTCCTCTGACACAGAAGCATCATGCGCTAAAGACTTTTGCTCTACTTGCGTTTCTCTTTGAGAAATACTATCTCCAATAGAAGGGATAGAAGCCTGCTGTTCAAGCTGCTGCAAGGCTGCAATTCTGGCATAGAAACCTTCGCTATCTGCTATTAGCTCTTCATGTGAACCTTGCTGGATTATTTCACCACTGTCTAGCACTATGATATGATCAGCGTTGCGTAGAGTCGATATTCGATGCGAAACAATGATGGTAGTCTTGCCTTTTCTTTCATCAATGAGAGAACTAAGAATATGCTCTTCAGTTTCTGCATCCACAGCTGACAACGCATCATCAAGCAAGAGAATATATGGATCAGCTGCAAGAGCACGAGCCAGGGCAATTCTTTGTTTCTGACCTCCAGAAAGTGTTATTCCCCTTTCGCCTACAATTGTCTCCCATCCATTGGGGAAAAGTTGATAGTCATGATCAAGTCCAGATATCCTAGTAATGGCTTCAAAGCGTTCGGGACTGATATTGTCGGCAGAAAAAAGGATATTTTGCCTTATGCTATCTGAGAATAAAAAGCTTTCCTGAGGCACCATACCGAAAGCAGACCGAAGTTCGCTCAGCCCATAGAAACATATATCTATATTGCCTATAAATACATGACCTTCTCCGGGTTCCAACATTCGCGGAAGTATTTTTAAGAGCGTGCTCTTGCCCGATCCCACTTTTCCGAGAATTCCTAGCATAGAACCTTCATGGATATAAACAGAAATATCCTTCAATGCGGGCTTTTGCGTTCCTGGATATATGTAATTAAGCTTTTTAATGTCTATATTGCCCCTGGGCATCTGTTTTAAGCAATTCGATGATTCCTTGATCTCCGGCTCTGTTCTGAGAATTTCATTTATTCTTTTCAAACTTGCAGCCCCGCGTTGTATGATATTCACCGTGAAACCTGCACTCATTAACGGCCATACCAACATTTCAAGATATGACAGCATAGCTATGATCGAACCTGGAGTCATTTTATTCCGAATTGAAGCCCTACCACCAAAAAGTATGAGCAGTACTGTACTCAATCCAGAAAGAAAAGTGATAAAAGGAAAAAAGAAGCCAGAAGTTTTCACTAGATCCATAATTGCATTTTTATATTCTGTATTCGCTATTGAGAATTTTTTGAAGAAATACTCTTCTTTTACAAAGGATTTGACAATTCGTATTCCAGAGAGGGATTCCTGGGCGATATCCGACAAATGTCCATAAATATCCTGAATTTTCTTGAACAGTTTGCCGACTATTCGACCAAAGAGCAAAATCAGAGCAGTTATTAAAGGCAAAGGAAGTATTATCCAAGCAGCAACCGCTGAATTGTTTGCAAACATTGCGGCTATAATCATGCCTGTCATAAAAATACCATCGATAAGAGATACGAAACCCATACCTGTTGCTTGGCGAATTGTACTTATATCGTTAGTTGCCCTTGCCATCAGATCGCCTGTAGTATTCTTTCTAAAGAAATTCCCCGACATGGACAGGATATGTGAGAAAAGCCTATCTCGCATTTCTGCTTCGATTCGTCTGCTTGCAATATTGATAAAATATCGCCAAAAAAATCGTCCTATAGATATTAAAAGAGCAAGCGACAACATATGGAATAAAGGACTAATGATGTCAGTAAAAACAAAAGTTCCGCTAGTAATGCGGTCTATGGCCATTTGAATATATCGAGGAATGAGAACCTGGCTTGCATCTACTATAATAAGACATAAGATGCCGCCAACATATCGATATCTATAACTTCTTAGATGAGGCAACAATGTTGAGTATTCTTTAAACATATATTTCGATTCTAACGATGGCTTAGAAACTCAGCAAGCAGTTGCTTGAATCAGAATCTTCTGCCATATTGCATTTATGAGCCAGGAAGATTTCATTGTATATACAGATGGTGGATGTAAAGGCAATCCTGGGCCTGGCGGATGGGCCTATATTATGCGCTATGGTGATCGATATCGAGAAGCCTGGGGTGGAGATCCTTATACCACAAATAATAGAATGGAACTTACTGCTGTTATAAAGGCGCTATCTTTTTTAAAATCAAGAATAGAAGATGCTAGTTCTTCGGCCTCTAATAGCTCGCTGGAATCTCCACCATCTTGGACA
>DMNL01000111.1 GCA_003452735.1 Spirochaetaceae bacterium | reverse complement strand
GTCGTCGCCAGGCTTTTTTATTTTCAAAGCAGTGATTTCATTGTTGCGCGCCACCTTCAAAGCGTACTTTGGCGTAGCTATTGCCGCAAAGCAATGTATCCAATTATTGCTGGCTTGTACCCATAGTTCCGAGATGATAGTATCACGCCGATGATATCCGTTTTTTCCCCTTATATTACCCGTAGAGATATGGATCTCGTCCTTAGCAGAATGGTAGAAGATGCTGTAACCGAAGCTGTGTTTAATGAACGCTTTGAAAGAACCGTAAAAGAGCAATTCAATTTAGAATATGTGATAGCGCTAAGAAGCCCTTATAATGCTCTCCAAAAAGCGATTCAAGCTTGCGGCTTAGAAAGAGGTGCAAAAATTGCTATTTCTGCACTTGCACCGGCTTGGCAGAAGGATGCCTTAGAAGATAGTGGGTTTACACCGATAATTCTAGATATCGATGAAAAAACATTTCATCCAAAGCCAGAGAATATCTTGTCAGCCAATCCATCGGCAATTATTTTGTTCGATGCACTCGGAAGGCCTCCTTCCGAAGCTTTACTAGAAATAACTGATATGCCTATTGTAGAGGACATATCGCAGACCTTGGGTATGGTCACAATGTCCAGCAGAAAGAATTTATACGGTCACTTTTTGATCTGGAGTCTCGAGGCAGATTCTGCCATCGCAACTGGTGGAGGAGCTCTTCTTTGTGCGAACAGCAAGAGAGACGCTCAAATACTGCGATTACTGGATGAATCTATGCCGCGAGAACTGAAGATGACCGATTATAACGCTGTACTTGGTGTATCTCAGCTGAAAAGTTATCCTAATATGATAGAGCGGAGAAAGACGATATACCAGAGATTGGCAGGACAACTTTTGCGGACTCGCCATTCATATTTGCAGCTAGAAGACCCTGAATTCTGTCCCGTATATGCCTTTCCAATATTCTCTGAAACAAGCGTGAAAGAAATTATAGATTATGCTATGAAGCATGGTGTAGAGAGCGAATATGCGTTTGCTTCTTCTATAGCAAATAGAATATCCGACAGCGAGCCTCAACAAGAAGTGATATTTCCTAATGCAAGATCTATAGCAATGCGCTGTATTCTATTTCCTATGCATCATAAACTCACCAACCAGCAAGTAGATCAAATAGGCAAAGTAATTGCCACACTACCATAGGAGATTTTTATGTCGGAAAGCAAATCTACGCTCATTTTCGCAAATCTCAACAAAGATGATGCTGGACATGCAGCACAAATTGTGCAAGCTGAGCTAGAACAGAAAGGCTGGCATGCAGAAATCCTCGCATTTCGAGGATCTATATCAGAATATCCAGATTTTGATCGATATAGCCTTATCATAAGTCTTGGTGGCGATGGCACGCTTCTTTATGCCGCTAGATTTGCTGGTCCTCGCAGTATACCAATACTTCCAATAAACTTAGGAACTCTAGGATTTATCGCCGCTAACAAGATGGATACCTGGGCTCTTACTTTCGAGCATTGGCAGAGCGGAGATTTAAAGCCATCAAAGCGCTTAATGCTGCAATCTTGTGCATACAGAGGAAAGAATATTTTGCACAGAGGAATCGCGCTCAATGATATAGTTGTATCGTCTGAGAGCGGCGCTAGAATGATACGCATGTGTTTATCAATAAATAGAGAATGCTTTGGTTATTACAGGGCCGATGGGCTTATTGTTTCCACACCTACCGGGTCTACTGCTTACAATCTAGCGGCGGGTGGGCCAGCCTTACATCCAGAAATCAGTGCTCTTATAATAAATCCAATATGCCCGTTTACATTAGCATCCAGGCCTTTAGTTATACCAGCCTCCAATTACATAGATATCGAGATCGATGAGACTAAAAAAGCAGGGGCTCTTTTAATTGCGGATGGTCATATAGTGGCAAATCTCGAGAAGGGCGATGTAGTCCAGATTCGAGAATATGAGAAGAGTGCATTTTTAGTTGTTCCTTCAGGAAATGCCTTTTTCTCTGCTCTAAGGACAAAACTGGGTTGGTCGGGAGACAACGATGCTTGAGCAGCTTTCTGTGCGCAATTTCGCCATTATTGAGAGCATAGACATAGATTTTTCGCCTGGAATGACAGTGTTCTCAGGAGAGACCGGAACTGGCAAATCTTTGATTGTTGATGCACTTGGATTTTTGCTTGGCGCACGAGTCGACAATTCAATAATCCGCGAAGGAGCAACAGAATGCGCTGTATCAGGACTTTTCTCAGCTTCAAGCGATTCTCAGGTTGGGAACTGGCTTAAAGAGAATGGCATAGAATGGCAGCCTAATGAAGAAATCTTGCTTCGCCGAGTTCTCAAACAAAACGGTCGGACTCTAGCATGGATCCAAGATCGACAAGTTTCTAGGAATGAGCTCCTGGAATTCACTCAAAATCTTGTCGATATACATGGTCAACACGAACATCAAAGGTTAATAGATTCATCTACTCATCTGGACATGCTGGATGCCTATGCTGGTCTAGAAGATGAATTGCGATCATATCAAAAGCTCTATTTGGAATGGAAAGAAGCGGCTCGTCAACTGCAGGAACTATTGGAACAAAAAGCAAAGCGCGCGCAGGAAGTAGATTACCTTGATTTTGTAATTAGAGACATTGCATCGATAAAGCCAAAGCCCAATGAGGACAATGAGCTTTTGGCTGAGGAAAAGATACTATCGGAGCACGAAAAACTATTTGGAGCAGTTTCTGAGGCCTTAATGTTTTTAGATAGCGATGAAAGCGCCGATGTGCTCCATGCCTTAAAAAAGGTTCGAGCTAATATCGAAACTGCGCGTACGGTAGACATCCGGTTGGGGTCTTTTTCCGAAAGACTTTCTACCGCCTACTATGAGCTAGAAGATGTATCCGAGTCTTTGAATGAGTATAAAGCTAGCCTTCGCTTCGATCCCGATCGTCTCGAAAGCATTGAAAGGAGGCTCGCTGATCTTCAACGCCTAAAGCATAAATATGGGCCAAAACTTGATGATGTGCTACAGGCCTACGAACGAGCCCGGAGACGACTTGAATCGCTTGAACATGCTGAGGAGAATGCCGAAGAACTTGAAAAGAAAGAAAAAACGCTCGAGAAAGAGGTATTTAATAGAGCATATCAGCTTTCTGAAAAGAGAATGATAGCCGCGGTTTCGATGTCTTCTTCGATAAAAGAGATAGTTAAAAATCTAGGAATGCCAGAGGCGCAGGTGAACCTTCGTTTGAAGAGAATCATAGACGAAAGAGGAGAATATAGGACAACACCTCGTGGTATCGATGAAGCGGAATTCTTCATTGCCCCGAACCCAGGAGAACCTGAACTTCCCTTGTCTAGAATCGCTTCAGGAGGAGAGCTATCGAGATTTGCTCTTGCAATAAAGGCTGTGTTGGCTTCTAAGGATGAGGTTGAGACCTTAGTATTCGATGAAATCGATTCAGGTATTGGAGGGCAAGTTGGTGTCGCAGTTGGCGAATACCTAAAGCAGTTAAGCCAGTATCGTCAGGTTTTATGCGTTACACATCTCGCAACCATCGCAGTCCAAGCCGACCACCAAGGCAAAGTTGATAAATCTGTATCAAAAGGCAGAACAGGTGCCTCCATACGCTTTCTTTCTGGAAAAGAGAGAGAAACTGAGATTGCACGGATGCTATCTGGCTCCTTGGAGAGCGAAGTATCCAGAATCCACGCTGCCGAACTGCTGAAAAAAGCCATTTCTCATGATTGAATAGCCTAGAGCCTCTTCTTCTTATACTTCTTTTAACACTAGCGGTTAATGAAAAAACGCCGATTATTATCTTATGGCAGAGAGAGGCTTAAGAGCGCCTCATGGTCAATCAACTTATGTTAAAAGGAATTATCTTCTTCACTTTATTAAGCCAATTGTAAAAGCATAGGGAGGGATATTGCATTTATTGGATTATCTTTATATAAATATATCTATATAATTTAATTGGATTTATAAAGGAGCATTTGAATGGCACGGTATATCATCGTAGGCGGCGTAGCGGGAGGAGCATCGACAGCAGCCAGGCTTCGCAGGCTCGACGAGCAAGCGGAAATTGTCTTATTCGAGCGTGGTCCATACATAAGTTACGCCAACTGCGGGCTTCCCTATTACGCAGGAGAAACGATAAAAGAGCGAGAGCGACTCTTTGTCATGACACCCGAAAAATTCAACGCATGGCTCAATGTCGATGTACGTATTCGTACAGAAGTGACCAGCATTGACCGCGAGGCGAAGAAGATTCGGGCCAGAGAACTGGACAGCGGCCGCGAATACTCGCTTGAGTACAATGCGCTCGTGCTATCGCCCGGAGCAGAGCCGATTAAACCGCCCATCCCAGGCATCGAAGACCCACGCATTTTCACGCTTCGATCCGTGAGCGACATCGATCACATAAAAGAATACCTTGACACAAAGCGTCCAGAGCGGATCATTGTGGTTGGCGGTGGTTTCATCGGCCTCGAAATGGCCGAGAACCTGCACGCACGAGGTTCGTTCGTCACAATCGTCGAAGCCCTCGATCAGGTGATGAATCCAATAGATTTCGAGATGGCGGCGCTTGTCCATCAGCATCTGAAACAAAAAAACGTCGAGCTCTATCTTAGTTCAGCGGTTTTGAAATTCGAAGAGGCCGGCTCACGGATTGTCGCGGTCCTAGCCGATGGAACCCGTCTCGACGCCGACATGATCGTGCTCTCTATAGGCGTCCGCCCTGAAACTGCCATCGCTAAAGCAGCTGGACTCGAAACAACGCCAAATGGCGCGATTCTCGTCAATGAAAATTTACAGACGAGCGATCCTGCTATCTATGCTCTAGGCGATGCAATCGCCTTCCCTCATCCCGTGCTCGACATGGCAATGCCTGTACCGCTTGCGGGACCTGCTAATAAACAGGCGCGCGTCGTCGCAGACAATATCGCCAAGGGCCCTGGAACACGAAAATGGCATGGCGCGATAGGCACATCGATCGCTAAGGTCTTCGACATCACCGTGGCTGCCGCAGGGGTCGCTGAAAAACTCCTCAGGAGGAACAATATCCCCTGCATATCGATAATTACTCATGGTTCAAGCCATGCCAGCTATTACCCTGGTGCCCAGCCACTCACTATCAAGACTATATTCACATCCGACGGGACACTCCTTGGAGCTCAGGTCGTCGGTTACGATGGCGTCGACAAGCGAATCGACCTGATCGCCGATTATATACGTCGCAAGGCAAAAGTGACGGAACTTGGCGAAATTGAGCATGCTTACGCACCACCTTTCTCGAGTGCTAAAGATCCTGTCAACATTGCTGGAATGGTTGCGGAAAACGTGCTTGCAGGCTTAAGCCGACATTTACAGTGGCATGAGGTGAAAGCCTTCCAGGAAAAGGGTGGTTTTGTGCTCGATGTGCGCACCCCTGAAGAATTCTCCATCGGCGCCATTCCTGGAGCGAAAAACATTCCTCTGGATTCACTGCGCCAAAACCTTGGTGAAATTCCTCAGGACCGAGAAGTGCTTATATATTGCGGAGTGGGTCTTCGGGGGTATCTCGCGGAGCGAATTCTCAGACAAAATGGCTGGACATCAATAGCTAACTTGTCCGGCGGCTATAAAACATGGGAGATTGCGACCGAGCCTCAATCTAACAAAGGTATCTACAAGCCAGGTTTCATGGGTTTCCAGTCCGGTCTGGGCAAGGGCTCTCAGGAACTTCTGCACACGACCTTTGCGGAAGGATCGGGCATGCCTGAATCGTTCGCAGCGAAGAGCCAGACGATTGTCCAGGTTGACGCCTGCGGTCTGCAGTGCCCCGGCCCTATCATGCGGCTCAAGACCGAAATCGACAAACTACCTGAGGGCGGTCGCGTGGTCATACGTTCGACTGATCCAGGCTTTGTCCGTGATGCGGGAGCATGGTGCAAGGTGACAGGAAATCTCCTCATATCGATGGAAGAATCAAATGGCACATACACCGCGATGGTAGAGAAAACGGCCAAACAAAGTGCCATGGCCGTTGCGCAGGAAACAGAAGGCATGAGAGGAGAACCATTCGTACAGATGACACCCAAAGGTGCGACCATCATCGTGTTTTCGAACGATTTCGATCGCGCTCTTGCGAGCTTCGTGCTCGCAAACGGGGCAGCTGCTGCCGGCAAGGATGTAACCATGTTCTTTACATTCTGGGGTCTTTCGGTCATTCGGAAGCCCAATGCGCCAAGGGTCGCCAAAGACTTCATGGGAAGGATGTTCGGCATGATGCTCCCTAAGCATGCTGGTGGACTTTCCCTTTCCCATATGAATTTTGGCGGAATCGGACCCAAGTTGATGAAGTCGCGGATGAAAAGCAAAAATATCGACATGCTTGAAACCATGATGTCACAGGCGCGCCAGGCGGGCGTTCACTTCATTGCATGCCAGATGTCGATGGACATAATGGGGGTCAAACACGAAGAACTGCTCGATGGAGTTGAGGTCGGCGGCGTCGCGACCTACATGGAAGCTGCGACCGAAGGCAATGTAAATCTGTTCATCTAAATGCAGCTTTAGAAATGTATCTGGGAAACATGTAATACTAAACTAAAGAGGAAAGACCTTATAACATGTTTCATTCTAGCTCATAAGCCATTTCGGTTAGGAAAAACGTCGCTTTTGGCAGTGCTGATTAGAAAGGCATAGAGATACTCGAGCTCAACATTAAGAAGGATCATCCGCATACATTTGTGGTAGTTTTTTATTAGTTTTTAGAAACTTTCAGATCTTGCTCCTGGCTGGCAAGCTCGTGTAGGGCATCGTATGGTAAAAGTTCGCCTACTGTTGAACTTATATATGAATCTTCGCTATTGCCGAAAATTACCGTGGCGGAGGGAGGCATGAACTCAGAAATCACTTGCCGACATGCTCCGCAAGGGCTAACGGGGTAATCTGCATCTGGTGTTGCTATGACTAGTGCTTTGAATTTTTTCTTGCCAGCAGCGATGGCTGCAGCTATTGCATTTCGCTCTGCACAGATTGTCAAGCCAAAGCTTCGGTTTTCGACATTTACACCAGTAATGATGCTATCATCTTCGCAGAGCAAGGCCGCCCCAACTCTAAATTTAGAATAAGGCGCATAACTTTGTTCACAGGCTTTGAGAGCTTGTTCTAATAAAGAAGCATATTCCGTTTTCATGTCAGTTCAAATCCTTTTCTTATACTATATCCTGAAATCAAAGGAATTGAAATGCGCCATATGGTATTGACTCAAAGACTTCAGTCATGCACCATAAAATACGATGAGAAGGCGATATTATGGCCTTATTCTTGGTATAGCTGCAATTGTTTTTTCACTCTTTTCAGTACGAAGTACTTTGCCAGAAAAAGAGATTACATCCATCGATTTCCTTGCTTTTTCCGAAGCTCTGAACTTGTCAATCATACCAATGAACAAGAGCGATAAGATTCTGCCCTTTGTTGGAGACTCTCTCTTGGGCTATGCCGACCTAGCCGAAAATAAGCTCTATGTTCATCCTTTCAAAGGAAGAGCAGCAATAGACAAGGCCGGATGGATCACATACGATCGCCTTGCCACCAATCTGCAATTATATGAAAAAAATGGTAGGGAGCAGCCCCTTCAAGCATATGCTTATCCATGGTTTAAGGCTTCATGGAGAGTACTGCTTCGGGCTGACCAAATGGGTATAGCGCTAATAGATAAAACAGGATTTATCTTGTGGGAAAAGGAATTCCAGATGCCAGTCACGGCAATCGATGCATCTTCTTCGTTCCTCGCTATTGGAACACTTGATGGATCGATAAGTGTATTTGATCGAAATGGATGGGCCATCCTTTCGATACAAGCTAGCCTTCAAGAGTCTCAAACAATCTATGGTCTAGCTTTATCTGGAGACAGCAAATACCTCATAATTCTTAGAGGTATTTCACCGAAAAAAATTGAAACCTACAGGTTTGAAGACAATTCATTTGCGAAGCTATTCGAATCTTCATTGATGGTGAATACAACTTTCCAAGCTACCATGGCAATAGCTCAGGATAATTCACATGCAATAATGAGCTTTGGTGATCTGTTAATATATTATAATATAAAAAATAAATACTATAGAATTCTTGAAGCAGAAATGCTAGGAGGAGATCTATCAGAAAATCAGACTGATGTTAGGTATTTCGTGCTTGGTTCGTTAGGAGACTCGCTTGTTGCGATTCTGAGAAGCAGTTTAGAAGATATAGCAAGCTCTGATGTTCTCATTCTTAATCATGGTCTTCTAGTACATACTGCACATGGAGCTCTTGGAGCAATTGGCGAAGAAGAAGTAATCGGTTTCGTATATAAAGATGGCGTTGAGTTGCTAAAGGGATGGCAGCCATGAAGGGGAAATATTGTTTTTTGATGGCTTATTTATGGCTTACAACATTACTTGGCGCATTGGACTTTCAGATACCTAAAGTTCTTGATATATCAGGCTTTGGGACAATACTTGCCGATCAAGTAAGATTAGGAATATCCGGAGAATACAATGGAAAAGGAAGATTCTATGGCATGATTCCAAGAAGCGATGTACAGTTGATATCAGCAGATAAAACACTTGAAGCACCTTCAAGCGGTACTGTTTTTTATTCACAAGTTGAAGCTAATTTACCGACAGTCTTTTCCTTTCCATTAGGAGGAGCCTTGGCTGTTATTCATCCCGATAAATTTGTGAGTCTAACTTCAGGGCTAGATTCTTTTCAGGTCATAGAATCATCTTTTAGATCATCGAAAGAAATGCAGAAGAGTTCAGCTATTAAAAAAGGAGAAAAGCTCTCTGGAGGAGTTGGTTCGGGTGTATATACATCCAAGAGTTTTGGTTTGCGGCTTTTCGATGTAAAGAATGAACTATGGATGAATACGATATTTCTTGCTCCTTGGATCGAGGACAATACATCTCCTATAATTCGTAGCGCAAGACTGATTAAGGCAGGCACAGATAATAAGATATTATTTGATATAATAGAAGCAAATAAAAAAGAAAGACGAATTACATGTCCTCAAGGTGCTTATTCATTGTTTGTCGATGCACGAGATATCATCATATCCAATTCACATTTCTATTCTGCTCCCTATCGCATAGAGGCCATCCTTGATGGGGAAATTGTCATTAATGCTTCATTTATGGCTGCACGCGCAAGTGGAGGGGGAATATCATTTCTGGGTAATCCACCCCCATCACAAAGAGCGATAGGAGAAGATTGTTCCTACCAAACTGGTCAATTCATTATTCTCAGAGGTAAACACGATTTTTTGCTTCAAGTAAACGATTTTGCAGGAAATCAAACTGATATGAGAATCTCCATAACCTCATACTAGGAAAGCTTGATTACTGCTACGAACCT
>DMNL01000133.1 GCA_003452735.1 Spirochaetaceae bacterium | reverse complement strand
ATATCCAGCGCGAAGACCTTGACCCTATAGAAGAAGCTCAAGCTTACGCAAAGCTGATGGAAATAACCGGTGCCACTCAAGAAGGCGTCGCTGAAATGGTAGGCAAAAGCCGCGTCGCTGTTGCAAATACTATTCGTCTTCTAAAGCTTCCTGAAGACATGCAAGTCCAGCTCAAGCAGGGTATTATCAGCCCTGGACACGCCAGGGCTCTTCTTTCGATAGAAGAGGAAACAGAACGTAGAAGGCTCTTTGAACATATTCAACTGAATAATCTATCAGTTCGTCAAGCAGAACAGGAGGCTCAAAAAATCCAGGGCTTGCTACAAGGCAAAAGGACAAAAACTAGAAAGCAACTTGACTCTCTTAAGACAATAGAAGAAATCCCTCTAGACCCTCACTTAAAAGAGCTAATGGAAAAGCTCATCGAAAGATTAGGTACAAAAGTCGAGATATCAGGCAGCATTGATACTGGTACCATAAAAATCCACTACTTCTCTCGAGAAGACCTTGAGCGGATCTATGAAGTTCTTAAGATTGAATAAAATTTTCTTGGACAATCGATGTTTTCGCTGCCAATTGAAAGCCAATGGAGACAATGAAAACTCTGGGGGACGGAGGTTGCAAACTTTCCAAGCCCTCCTCCGCTTGTCTTCTTTGATCCCCATTTTTCTGTTGATCTTTCTTGTGGATCTTTCAGCCCAACAATCGCTACAATCATCAGGCTCACAAGGTGCAAGGAACATCTCTAAAATAAGTGCCCCTTTGCCATCAACATTTAATGAAGCTTTACCTAAATACATCAGTTTCCAACTAGGTTCTCCTATCCTTCGCACATCTGAACATATTGGAGGCGAGCTTTTGCTAGCTCCGTCCCTCGATGGTATCTCGATTATCACAGACAACATAAAAGTTAATGCAAAGGAGACCAATCTTATAATTGAAGCTCTAGTCTTCCTTCCTAACAGCTCACCTGCGGATCCATTTTCAATCTCTGCTCAGCTTGATTCACTAGGGCTAATATTCAACCAGTTTTCTTCGTTAGAAGGCATTCAGTATTGGTCAGCAAGCAGAAAAATAATGCGCACTCTCTATGTGGAATCGTACCGCATCGACAACCCAAAGAGCAGAAACAGAATCAGCGATCCATCAACAGCATCTAAATTGAAAACTCTTCTTTCAAAACCTATGTACCTCCACCAGAAAGATCAGACATTCGATGCAATTATATTTGAAGTCCATTGTTCAATTACAGATTCAGCATTTCTTATGACCAACAACAATGTTACCCCTGTACGTATGATTGGCATTCCTGTCTTGCCAGAAAATGGGCTTCGCACAGGATTTTTTGCAGCTCCGTCCCCCAACGGTATTCTCCTCTATTTTGTTACCTCAATCCAATCGCCCTCGATTGCACGAGATCGAGTATTTGAATCAGCCTCGAATAAAGCACTTGCACTTCTGCATTGGTTCATTGAGAAAGCATCCTCCCAAAAACTTATCGATCCCGTTACCCTCCCTTGGAATTTCGATGACTTGCCTGTAGATGTTCGAGTATCAGCGATACCCAACAAGAAATAATCATCCATTCTAGTTAAATCCATTTGCCTTCACAACAAAAATCCATACTTGAAATCCTGAAAAACCGAGAAAACCTTCCAAGTCTTGACGAATTATAATATTATCGATATCGTTCAGCACATGTCTATTCAAAAGGAGAATCTCTATGAGCATTATAGAATATATCGAAGCTCGTGAGATACTTGACTCACGTGGAAACCCGACTATCGAAGTGGATGTAGTGCTCGAGGACGGTACACTAGGTCGTGCTGCAGTACCATCCGGTGCCTCAACTGGCGAATATGAAGCAGTGGAACTTCGCGATGGCGATAAGAAACGATATCTTGGCAAAGGCGTTCTTACCGCAGTAGAAAATGTAAACACAACCATAGCAGGAGAAATCTGCGGGCTCGATTCTCTTGAACAAATCGACATCGATCGAACGCTGATTGAGCTCGATGGAACTGAAAACAAAGGCAGACTCGGCGCAAATGCTATTCTTGGCGTATCCATGGCAACGGCTCGTGCTGCTGCCGAATACCTTGGCCTTCCCCTTTATAAATACCTTGGTGGGGTGCACACCAACCTTTTACCTGTCCCAATGTCCAATATCATCAACGGCGGAAAACACGCGGATAACGAGATAGATTTCCAGGAATTCATGATCATGCCTCTCGGTGCAGAATCATTCCGCGAAGCAGTCCGCATGAACGCCGAAGTCTTCCATTCACTAAAATCCATACTGAAAGCCGATGGTCACAACACAGCCGTTGGTGATGAAGGTGGATTCGCTCCAAACATCGGCAATGAAGATGCTCTCGATTACATCATGCGGGCCATTGAAAAAACTGGCTACAAGCCAGGTGAACAGATAGCTATCGCTCTTGATATTGCAGCAAGTGAACTATTCGAAGAAGGTGGCGGCAAAGGCTACCGCTTCTGGAAATCCAACCCTGATCGACTTTTCTCCTCCGATGAAATGATCGAGCTCTATATGAACTGGATCAATAAGTACCCTATTGTATCTATCGAAGATGGCCTGGATCAGAACGACTGGGAAGGCTATGTCAGATTTACAAAAACTCTCGGCAATAAAATCCAGATTGTAGGGGACGATTTCTTTGTCACCAATACCAAGCGCCTTGTAAAAGGCATCGAAATGGGCGCTTGCAATTCTATTCTTATCAAAGTCAATCAAATCGGAACTGTCACCGAAACCATCGAAGCTATTAATATGGCAAAGCGAGCTGGCTACACCGCCATTGTCTCCCATCGTTCAGGCGAAACCGAAGACACTTTCATTGCCGACCTAGTCGTTGGTCTAGAAACAGGCCAGATAAAAACAGGTTCTATGTCGCGTACTGACCGCATCGCAAAGTACAACCAACTAATGCGGATCGAAGACGAAATGGAAGGAATCGCTGAGTATTGGGGTCATAAGGTCTTCTATAACATCCATAGTTGAGAATTACCAAAGGGCTCTTTAGAAACTTTTTAAAAGAGCTGTCTATAAAAAGATCTACTTAAGGTTTCCTCTGTCTCTGTGCCGCTCGATGGTATTTTGTGCTCCAAGGTTACCTATACCTAAACCTCCGTCCCTCGTGCTTACCTCATTGTTGCTTTTAGACTAAAATAAATAATCATCAAAGTCGCTAGAGTTCATCATAGCGCCTTTTTCAATAAGAAATGTTTTATAGGAGAATCTATGCTCACGCGAAATCTTGACCAAGCGAGAGAAGCGTACAAACGCAGGGATCCAGAAGCTACACGTCTCGCACACAGTCCCTCTCCTCCGCACCAAGCCGAAGAAAAACACACAACGGCTCAAG
The DNA here is from genome assembly GCA_003452735.1 of Spirochaetaceae bacterium. GTDB lineage: Bacteria > Spirochaetota > Spirochaetia > Treponematales > Rectinemataceae > Rectinema. Next base: position 3,865 of record DMNL01000133.1, on the reverse strand, counting down.
GCAAATATCTAAAAAGCATAATATATGGCGGCCTCGATGGGACTATCACAACCTTCGCCGCTGCTGCGGGTATTGCAGGTGCTTCTCTGTCCCCTGGAATAGTACTCATAGTAGGACTTGCTAACCTGCTCGCAGATGGCCTGTCGATGTCGATTGGCGATTACCTTTCATCGAAGAGTGAGGCGGAATACCAAGCCGCTGAGCGAGCACGCGAGAAGTGGGAAGTCGAGAATTATCCTGAAGGAGAAAAACTAGAACTCGAAGAAATCTATATGGACAGAGGCATGTCGAAGGAAGATGCAAAAGCCGTAGTGGAAATTATTGCTAAAGATAACAAAGCATGGGTCGATACAATGATGATCGAGGAGCTTGGAATTATCCCCTCGGATGAATCGCCTTTTGCAAACGCTATCTCAACCTTCATTTCTTTTGCCCTGTTTGGATTCATTCCTATTGCAGGCTATGTTTTGGCCCTTTTTATACCTTCGCTCGATTCGATTCGTTTTCAGCTCGCTTGTGTATTGACTGGAATAACCTTGTTCACGCTCGGAGCACTAAAGACAATTCTGACTGGGAAAAACTGGTTCAAAAGCGGCCTTGAAATGCTGCTGGTAGGAGGTGTTGCGGCTTCTGCTGCCTATCTCGTTGGTTTGTTATTAGGCGGATTGGCTTAATATATTGCGCATTAATTAATTAGGAGGAAGCAATGAAAACAGCTTGCATACTTCTTGCTGAAGGATTCGAAGAAGTCGAAGCCATAACACCAGCCGATTATTTGCGCCGCGCAGGCATCGATGTAACTATAGCTGGAATTACCGGAAAGAGGGTCAGAGGTTGCCACGGTATCATTATAGAAACTGACTCAGGTCAAGAAGCGCTAGATAAAGACTATGATGCAATCCTGATTCCCGGTGGCATGCCCGGCGCTCGCAATCTTGCTGAAAATGCTTTGGTTCGCGGTCTGATCATTCGGCATTATAAAAAGGGCAAGATTATCGCAGCCATCTGTGCTTCTCCAGCCGTTGTGCTCCATGCTGCCTGCAACCTACTGGAGGGGAAAAAATTCACAGGCTATCCGGGGACGGAGGATCAAATTAAAGTAGGTCATTTCTTTCCTGAACGGGTTGTCGTAGATGGCAACATAATCACTTCGCAAGGTCCTGGTACCGCCGGCGAATTTGCGATTTCTATTATTTCATTACTAGAAGGACCCCAAAAAGCGAATGAAGTCGCTCAGCATACGCTCCTAAAATGATTTTATGTTTCGGCAGGATTATATACACTTGTCATGTCTCTTGTTGAGAAAATAATAACTATACAGAAAGGAATGTTGTATATGCTTTCTGCATCGTGCTATTTATATAAAGAATCATGAATTACTAGGAGTTCATCCCGGTCCATCTAATATATTCTAAAGGAGTCTTTATGGATAAGGAATGCATTCAAGCAAAGACAGCGCCAGCTGCCATTGGCCCCTATACTCATGCTATTCGCGTTGGTGACTTTGTTTTCTGTTCTGGCCAGCTAGGCATAGATCCCAGCACCGGTGATCTTGTCGAAGGTATCGAAGCACAAACAAATCAAGTGCTTAGAAACCTTGCCTCTGTACTCGAGGCATGCGGTTGTACGATAGCCAATCTTGTAAAAACCACCATTTTTCTCAAAGACATGAGTAGCTTTCCCAAGGTCAACGAAATATATGCAGGTTATTTTCAAGGTGATTTTCCAGCACGCAGTGCAATACAAGTCGCTGCCCTTCCTAAAAATGCTCTAGTTGAAATTGAAGCTATAGCTTGTAGGCAATAAGGAGTCTCGGAATGTATAACTTTGATACAATCGTAGATCGCACCAATACTTATAGCATCAAGTGGGATAGAGATGAGCTTCCAGAAGGCTGCAGAGATGCAATATCTATGTGGATTGCTGACATGGATTTTGCTTGTTCTCCTGATATTGTCAAAGCAATCCAGACGCGTGCAGAACATCCAATATATGGTTATACAAAACGCTCAGAAAAATATTATCAGTCCTTTATTGACTGGATGAGGCATCGCAATGGCTGGAGTATCAAAAAAGACTGGATACTATTTTCGCCAGGCGTCGTACCAGCACTCAATCTAGCTGTTCTAGCTTATACCCATCCTGGTGATAAAATTATCATACAGCCGCCAGTCTATAATCCTTTTTCTGATGCCGTGCTTAACAATTCTCGTCAACTAGTAGAAAATCCGCTGATCATTAGAGATGGACGCTATACCATGAATTTTGAAGATCTCGAGCGTAAGATAGATGCTCAAACAAAACTTCTCATTCTCTGTAGTCCACATAATCCCGTAGGTCGAGTTTGGGCCAGAGATGAGCTTTCTAAGCTGATCGATATCTGTTCTTCTCGAAATGTTTTAATAATCTCTGATGAAATACACTCTGACATTATTCTGGGGACGGAGGTTCATCGTTGCACAGCCAGCATGTCAGACAGAGCAGCGGCTATTACTATCACTCTTACCGCGCCAAACAAAACCTTCAATCTTGCTGGCTTGCAGATTGCTAATATTGTTATCCCGAATAGCGAACTTCGTAAGGCCTTTATGCAGCAAACCACAAATATTGGCCTTAACCTAACTAATACCTTCGGCATGGTCGCGCAGGAAGTTGCGTACACAAAAGGAGAACCCTGGCTTGAAGAACTCCTTTTATATCTCAAGGAGAACTACGCTACTCTAAAGAGTTTTATCGAAACACACATTCCATCTCTCAAAGTCTTCCCGCTAGAAGGAACTTATTTGCCATGGCTCGACTGTCGCGGATTAGGACTCAGCGACTCCGAGCTCCATGATCTATTCCTAAAAAAGGCAAAACTCTGGCTCGATGATGGTATTATGTTTGGCACAGGTGGTTCAGGATTTATGCGCATCAATATAGCTTGTCCAAGAAGCGTGCTCATAAAAGCCCTTGAACAGTTAGAAAATTCAATAATGACAAATACATAGCATAAAGTACCCCTTTGCTATAAAATAAAACCCCTCTTTATGCTCACATATGTGTTGGTTGGTTTTGCTCTAGCAGCCGATGCGTTTGCAGTCTCTGTTTCTGCAGCGGCTTGCGCTAATGCTTTGCCTCTTTTGATTGGCCTTCGTGCGGCATTCATGTTCGGCCTCTTTCAATTCTTGATGCCACTCGCTGGCTGGTCGCTGGGTTCGGCATTCAGCGCTCTTATCCAAAATTACGATCACTGGATAGCCTTTGGACTACTAGCCATAGTAGGCAGCAAAATGCTCTATGAGGCTCTTCATGCACGAAGAAAATCAGCCTGTGTTGATCCAGAAAATGGCACTACAGAAAAAGCCACAACAACTGCTGGCATAGATCATGGCTTAAATTCTGCGGCAAATGGAATTATGAAGCTAAATACATTGTTGGTGCTTTCTTTTGCTACAAGCATAGATGCAATGGCTGTGGGACTATCCTACAATCTTCTTGGTATGCCAATCATGCTACCAAGCTTCATAATTGGTACGATTACCTTTATCGTATGCATAATCGGAATCGAATTTGGCAGGCGGCTTAGAAAGCTAATTCAAAAAGGCGCAGAAATAGTCGGAGGCAGCATTCTCATCATTATCGGATTCAGAATACTAATTGACCACATCATAAAAGGGACTTAATGTAATAAAAAGGTTAAATCTTATAGAAGGCTTTTCTAAAGCAGACTTATAAGAGAACCTTTTTACATATTTTTTACGAACCCATCTCTAGAGGAGGTTTCTATGGGGGCTTCTTCAAATCATAAGTCTTCTTCACAAATTCAGTCTTACGATGAGATTAAAGCAAATGAAGCCTATTGCCTTCAAAATCCAGGCGGCAT
>DMNL01000055.1 GCA_003452735.1 Spirochaetaceae bacterium | reverse complement strand
AAAGATAAACTGCTCGCGATATCTGTACTTAAGCCACCTGTCACTCATGCTGAAGCCATTCTTCCTGCAGTGGAACAAGCACTTCAAGAGGCTGGAATTACGATAAAAAATGTGGAGTTACTCGCAGTTGCAGGAGGTCCAGGCTCATTTACAGGTCTACGGATAGGAATCGCAACGGCAAAAGGACTATCTCTAGGACTCGGAATTCCTATAGTGCTCGTCCCTACTCTAGATATATATGGATGGGCTTGGAAAGAACTCGAAGGCATGGTTGTGCCAGTTATCGATGCACGAAAGCATAGAGTCTATTGTGCTAACTACTTCCGCGGCCAAAGAATAGGTAATTTGATGGATATCGAGCTCATGCAGCTCATCCAAAAGATTAATGGCGAAGATAATGTTCATTTTGTAGGTCCCGATGCTGAACTAGCCGAGACTATCTGCTTAGAAAGAGAAGGATGGATATTACATAAGCCAGATCCGGAAAAGGAAATAGAATCTCTCTCTCTCCTTGGTATTAAGACATATATAGAAAAAGGCGGTGCTAGCGATACCGCAGGACCCATATATCTCCGTGAACCAGAAATAGGCGCTCCGATAGCGCGCTGATCAAATCTCCTTCAAATAGGCCCGACTGCGCTTATGCTGGCGCTTAGGATAATCCTTCCATATACTCTGAACCTTGATATTATCCTCAAGCTCGAGATTGGTCTCCGCATATTCAACACCTGCTTCCTTGGCACTGCGATGAAGCTCGTTCATAACTAGGGCAAGCACTCCCCGCGACTGGTATTCTGGACGAACCGCTACAAGATATAGATCAAGCACCTTTGGATTGCGCAGCGCCTTTAAGACATGATACCAACCTGTTGGAAAGAGCCTGCCTCTCGATTTATAGAAAGCTTCCGAAAGACTGGGCATAGCAATGCCGAATCCTATTAGGCGCTCCTCCTTGTCTACGAGAATCTTGGTAAAGCGCGGATCCACAAAGCCAAGATACTGCTTGATATAGTCCTCTACCTGCCGCTCACTCAAAGGCGTTGTGCCATAGAGATCCCCATATGCCTCATCTATCAATGCAAAGATCTCCTTGCCAAATTTTTCGACAATGACGCGCTTATTTTTCCATTCAAAAAGATGAACACCAGAGCGTTTTGCAAGCAGATCGGCCACATGTAGGACTTTTTCTGGAATCTCCTTAGGGGCGAAGATTTGGAATTGAAGCCAGTCTACGTCCTTTCGGTAACCAAGCATTTCCAAATGCTGAGGATAATATGGATAATTATAGATCGTAGCTAAGGTTGCGCACTCATCAAAGCCCTCTACAAGCATGCCTTCCCGATCTAGATCAGTAAAGCCCAAAGGTCCGTGCAGTGCCTTCATCCCCTTCGAAGCTGCCCATTTCTCAACAGTTTTAAGAAGCGAAGCAGATACATCAGTATCGTCGATGAAATCGATCCAACCAAAACGACCCCATTCCCTTCCCCATTTTTCTATAAAGCGGTGATTGATTATGCCGGCAATACGACCAACGATTTTATCGTCCTTCCATGCGGTCCAATATTCAGCCTCACAGAATTCGAAAGCTGCATTCTTATCTTTACTGAGGGTCCGCATCTCATCAAAGCGGGGAGCTGGCACATAGTTTGGTTTATCCCAATAAAGGTGCACAGGAAAATCTATAAATCGCTTCAAATCTCTCTGGCTTTCGACTTTTCTAATCTCAACAGCCATTCTTTCCCCCTTTTTCAATTTTCCATTCTTCGATGAACAGCTCATAAGCTGCGATTGTGGCCTCTGAGATTATATCACCAAGCGCACCACGGCCTAACCAATCATTTCCATCTAGGACATATAGGTGTACAAGTTGGTTTTCTACATCTTCAATCGAAAAGGCGGGATCAACAGCACGACGACGTTCTAGGCCATTCAGTGTCCCATCAAACACATCTATATATTTTTGGTCACGCCAATCGGCCATTCAAACCCCAACTTCAAAGATCTTGCAAATTATAGCCCTAGAGTTCAAAATCTTACAAGGTATTGACCAAGGGGCATTTTTAAGATATACAACCACCTGCATGGCGGGATAGCTCAGTTGGCAGAGCAAGCGGCTCATATCCGCTGGGTCGTGGGTTCAATCCCCTCTCCCGCTAGGAATGCACTAAACGCCCTCGAAAGAGGGCTTTTTTATTATTTTGATCTACTATTCGAAACCGGAAGAAACTCTTTTGGAATTGGAATGCTTATTATTACCTAGGATTGACAGATAGCAATAGTATTACTAAACTTGTGTTTAGTAAATGAATAATCTTGATAGATTTCGTATCCTTTCGCAAGCAGCCGACTGGGATGCAGCCGCCCCAAGTCCCTTGATAGAGCACACAGAGATAAAGTTCCCCGACATTAATAGCTCGGACAATGCTGCATCAGAAATCCGTGAGGATGCTGCATACAATATCTGCAAGGTCAAGCGTTTAGGAGGGGGAAGTGTCCCAATACTGAAGATCTTGCTCTCGAATGCCTGCTCCTATAATTGCGCTTACTGTGTCAATCGTCGTAGCTCGAATATCAAGCGGGCTTCGTTCCAACCAGAGGAGCTTGCCCGCACTATTGCGGATTTCAATACAAGAGGCATTATTTCAGGTGCTTTCATCTCTTCCGGAGTCATCGGCTCTCCAGACAATACCATGGAAAGACTCGTGTGGACCGCGCAGACTCTACGCGAGCGCTATGGATACAAAGGATATCTACACCTAAAAGTTATACCGGGGGCTTCGCCGGAACTTGTGAAGCTAGCTATGCGCTATGCTACTCGAGTGTCAGTCAATATCGAGCTACCTACCGAAGAAAGCCTTGTCCGTATTGCGCCCGATAAATCGGCTGATTCTATTCTCTCTCCCATGAAGACAATTTATGAAAGGCTTCGTGAGCTCAATGAATCAAATCGATCAAAAAAGCCCCTTCAGGAAATCAGCATTGGTGATAAGCAAACAGAGATGTCTGCTGGCCAGACAACCCAGCTCATCGTCGGAGCAAGCCCTGAATCAGATCACACTATCCTTTCGCTTGCATATCATCTCTATAGAGACCTTGGTGTACGCAGAGTTTATTATTCGGCTTTTCGGCCTGAAGGAACAGATCCTTCTTTACCTAGATTGGCCGCTCCGCCCTATATCCGAGAGTACCGACTCTA